>JAPHTU010000216.1 GCA_026196145.1 Gammaproteobacteria bacterium | reverse complement strand
TCTGCCTTTTGCGCAAACGGTAAAAAGCTGGTGGCACCGACCCAGCTATCAATCTCGCCAATAAAATCTTCCCGGTCCCAGCCAAACCAGTCTACCGTCATCTGGCAAGCTACCATCTTGACTTCTGCCTCTACCGATAACTCACGCAGGTCTTCTATACTCGCAATACCCTTGTTCTTTGCACTTTGCTTCATCAGGCTGGTAGCCATGTTGTTAAAGCCTGGCAAATTCATGGCGGCAGTCGGTACCGGCATGGCGGTCTTTTGCAACCATTCCGGTCCAAATGGCAGATTCATTGGCATGGCAGGATTACCCAAAGGCGTGACTTTCAGGTCCAAGTCTTTCTTTAACAGTGACAGACCATAAAAGGTAAAGAAAATGGATACCTCCCAACCCAGTGCCGCCGCCGTACTGGCCAGGATGAATGGCGGATAGGCCATATCCATCGTACCCTTGGTCGCGATGATTGCCATTGAAGGCGTCTTGTTATCTTCATACTCCTGTAGCCTTTCGGCGAAACGCTGGTCAAACCACGAGTTAAGCTCTTCCATCTGTTCAGGATTAATTGCTGGCATATTCATAATTGTTCTCCCGGCTGGTTAATCAGGACTTGCGAATGACGAACTGGAATTCACCGCCATTCTCATCCGAGGAAAGCAACTCGTTGCCGGTCTGCGCACAAAAGGCCTGCAGGTCTTTTACCGAACCCGGATCGGTGGCCAGAATCTCTAACGTGTCACCGGCTTCCAGGTCCTTGAGCGCCTTTTTGGTGCGTAGTATTGGCAATGGGCAATTCAGGTTTCGTGCATCCAGATTTGCTGTGGTTGTCATCGTGATTCTCCTGTTGAGTGAGTGAAAACTTTATTACATTAATAGTTGACCGGTCAGTTAAGTAATAGATAAATTTTTTTAGCCCTGCGGTGGGATGCGGATGTCTGCCACGGCAGGCGCCAGGGTCTTGATCAGCTCGGCATTGTTACGTGTTTTGGCCATCAGCATGACGCCTTCCAGGTAGGCATACATCGCCTCTGCGGTGGCATCCACATCAATATCGCCAATCTCTCCGAGCTCAACTGCCTCGATCAGGGTTTGCTTGGTAATATCCTGGAAGCTATCGAATATTTCATTGATCTTCAGCCGGATCTCCTCGTCCTGCGTGCTCATCTCGGTGGAGAGATTACCGAAGGGACAACCGAGTATCTGGCCGGTCGACTCCGCGATTTCTTTTTGAAACTGGTAAATCATTTCAGCCATTCGGGAAAAACGCTGCATGGGCGGTATGTCATTGGCGAAGGCACGCCCGACCAGGTCAGACTTGAATTCGATATAGATATGATCGAGCACGGCCAATGTCAGATCGATCTTGGAAGGGAAAAAATGATAGAAACTGCCCTTCTTCACCTCGGCATGCTCGCAGATCGCCTGCACACCGACATCGGCGTAGCTGCGGGAATAAATCAACTGCCTGGCGCTATCAATCAGCCGCTGGCGCGTATCCTGTCCGGCTTCGGTTAGAGCATTCATACGCGCTAATATAGTTGACTGGTCGGTCAAGTCAAGTATTTACTAACCTGCCGATTATTTTTAGCAACTTTTAACCAGTCGGGATGTCACTTCAGTAGGCTGCCGGGCTGAGTCATGCTGGCCCTTTTACTGGTTCACACGAATAACAATGCCCTTCATAATGACCGTGACTTTCAGGAGTAATGAATGCTAACGTCTCAACAGCTTTTCATATTATTGGTACTGGCTGTGATCGGTATTTCACCGGCCGCATCGAGCGAGCAATGTACTCCGACGCCGGAACGCCCCATAGGAAACAGCTATATCCCCAATGTCGCAAAACACAAGATCGATGTTGGCCGCGGCCTGATCATGCAGGGCCGGGTGCTGTCGGCCACAGACTGCCAGCCCATTGCCGATGCCATCATTGAACACTGGCAGGCGGGCAACCAGGGAACGTATGAAAATCACCTGCGCGCCTTTACCTTTTCACTACCTGATGGAAGTTACCGCTTTGAAACAGAATGGCCAGCGATGACAATCCCGCATATTCACTTTATCGTCACCGCAGAAAATCACAGTAAACTGGTGACGCAGTGGATACCGGGCAGCAAGACAGGTGAAGCGACTTTTGATCTGGTGTTGAAACCTGCCCTGTCATTCTAACCTGTTAAAATCCTGTTCCATGCAGTATCTCAGTCGCCCCTTGCTCGCCGTTGTCCTGTTGCTTGGCTTTTCAGCCGGACTCCAGGCCGGTATCGAGCAGGATAGAAAAGACTTCCTGAAGGCAGAGAAGGCACTCAACAAGGGCGATAAGACCGGCTGGCAAAAACTGCAAAAAAAGCTGGTCGATTATCCCCTGTATGCCGATCTGGTATTCAAGCAGTCCATCCAGAAAATTGACAAAACATCAGATAAACAGGCAAGTGAAAACCTGGACGCACTGAACAACACCCCCTTACATAAAATCTATCTGAAAAGCTGGCTACGCAGACTGGTCAACAGACAGCAGTGGCAAAAATATATCGACCTGTATCAATCAGAGCTGGGTACCCGATACCGGTGCTACTACGCGCAGGCGCTTTATGAAACAGGTAAACCTGACGAGGCGCTGCCCATCGCGACCAAACTCTGGCTGGTGGGCAAGTCACAACCTGACTACTGTGACCCGGTATTCAAGACAATGAAAAAAGCAGGACAGTTGACCGATGCGCTCATATGGCAACGTATCGAACTGGCAATCACTAAAGGTAAAACAGGCCTGGTGAAATACCTGCAAAAATCACTACCGGACTTTGAACAGAAAATGGTTACCGAGTGGTTAAACATCCGATACAAACCCGAGCGCGCGCTCAATAAGAAATACACGCAAAGCGAAGTCCCCCGCCGCCAGCAAATGCTGGTTTACGGCATAAAGCGAATGGCATTATTTGAGGCCGACAAGGCACTACGGGAGTGGCGCAAAATTCGTAACAAGGTGTTATTAAGTGATGACAACAAGCAGGAAATTGAAAGCTACCTGGCCCTGCGTATGACAACACAGCGTCTGGATGGCGCTGTCGAACAGCATCGACGGGTTTCAGCACCGGACACAAAAACACTTGAATGGGGAGTGCGGGCAGCACTACGCGAGCAGGACTGGCAGGCCGTTGGCGACTTTATCCAGCAGATGGGGGAGACAGAAACACTTTCCGACAGATGGAAATACTGGAAAGCCAGGCAGGCCGAGGCAAGTGGCAAGCAGTTAATCGCAGACACGCACTATCAACTGCTGGCCACCGGTCGCGGCTATCATAATTTCCTGGCGGCCGACCAGATTGATACCACCTACCTGTTTAATCATAAGCCACTGCAATACAGCGAAGACGAGATTAGGGATTTAAACAACCACTACAACGTTAGACGCGCCCATGAACTGTACCTGCTGGACCGTATCCCGGAGGCGCGCCGGGAATGGTATTACCTGATCAGGAACCATGGCGACGAAGATCGTCAGAAGCTGGCCTATATACAAAAACAATGGGGCTGGCACTCCCAGGCCATACTCACCATTGCCACGGCTGACTACTATGATGACCTGTCGCTGCGCTTTCCTGTTGTCTATAAAGAAGAACTGGAAAAAGCCACCAGTAAAAGCGGACTGGACACTGCATGGGTGATGGCTTTGATGCGACAGGAAAGTGCTTTCCAGCCCGATGCACGTTCCTCGGCCGGCGCCAGGGGGCTTATGCAGTTAATGCCAAAAACCAGCCGCTATGTCGCGCGCCTGCTAAAACAACGCCGCCCGAAAATACATGACCTTTATAAACCGGACACTAATATCAAGCTGGGCACACATTATTTGAAAAAGAACCTGCGTGATTTCAAGGACAACAAGGTACTGACAACCGCTGCCTATAACGCCGGCCCACATCGCGTATCGAAATGGTTACCGGACGGCAATCGCATCGATGCCGATATCTGGACGGAGACCATCCCCTTCAAGGAGACGCGTGATTACGTACAACGCATCATGTCCTATGCATCTATCTACGACCATAAGCTGGGCTATAACGTCACGAGAGTCAGTCAGCGCATGCAGGACATTAACACCGGCAAAAAAACAGGCCGTAATCCTTGATGGTGCAACGATAGAAGGTGTTGACCCGTAGTTTTATCCGGATTGTTCCTGAATTTAGCTTTATTTCAATATTTTCAGGAAAGAATGGTTGGATATACCGGAGTAACAACGAGGAAACTATCGCTCGTTAACAACAAGTTATGTGCATGGTCATGTAAATATTGACAAATATCATCAGCTTATTATAATCTCCTAATATTCTGATTAACAAAGCTTCTCTGGTTTTGTTCTGATGCCACAGTTTCTGGAGAATTTGCAATGAAATCCGTCACACCAATAATGTTTGCACTCATGGTGGCAACATCATCCGGCGCGGTTGCCGGCCCATTCAACGATTCAGATGTCGAACCGGCATTCAACGGCGGTGTTTCCGCCTCCGGTCTGTTCCCGACACAGGATCTGGAAGATCGTTATGGCACTAAGGCCGCGCTCGACGTGGAATATCACGAGCGCGATATGGAGCCTGCGTTTAACGGAGGCGTGTCCGCCTCCGGTTTATTCCCGACCCAGGAAGCGGAAGATAGAGCAAGCGAGGAAACAAAACGCATGCTGTTCGAGATGTCGCAGAATCACTAAGAAGGCTTGTCCTTAACTTAATTCCAGAACCCTGGCACATGGAGTGATGTCATGAGTGAAGTATTCATGCCTATTTTTATGTTTATGATTATGTTGTTTGGAGCGGTTGTGGTGTTAACTGCTTTTTATGTGACACTCGCTTCATTCCTTGAATGGTTTCATCGTGATGATTGGCCTCATCTGAACGAATGATGCTTAGATAGAAACCGTTAACTAGTAGGGCTGTTGGAAAAATGGATTTGCGTAAGATAAACCATAAGAAGCTTTCTGTTATTGCTCCTCTGATTGTTGGTGTTATAACAGTTATAGTTCTTTTGGTTATCCAGGACCCTGTGTATGGAGTCGATGGTATTCTTAGGTTTAACAACCCACTCGACCCACACCTTTTTATCCTTTACACGGCGCTGGCCATTACCGTGTCTCTTGCATTGGTGGATTTTGGTTACTGGTTGACTAGATGGTGTCGGAAGCAGAGCGCGATTCAGTGGTGTCAGAAGCAGAGCGAAAGAAATACTTTGTAACTGCATAAAAATGGCTGGTCACGGAGAAGTAACCAGCCTCAGGGACAATCCTGGATGGATCAAGTAACATCAAAGCCAGATTACTTTACCCCGGCATCAAGTCTACGAATTGTATATCTAGCCACCTGGTGTGAAAAACATCTGGGGGTCTGGAAGCTGCCAAGTTCGAGAGATAACTAGCTACGTGTTACTATGAGCGGCCATGAAAACCTTCTCTTACGTCTTATTTGTAAACTTGCTAATTGTTGCAATCTATCCTGTACAGGCAGCCAACATTACCAAATGTACCAATGAAAAAGGTGAGTCCTATTTCACCGATAGGGGCTGCCCTAATAATCAGCAGGCCACTACACAGGAAGGAGCCGATGATCAGGATGATGCGATATTGGCTAATACCCAGCTAAAGTGTGCGCGCGAAGTCAAGGCTAACCCACGCAAGATAGTTTATGGCGGCAAAGAAGGCCCGAGGAACTGGACTGTAGAAGACTGTGTATGTCAAGAATTACCCTCATCTTGCAAGAAGTAAGGCATCACACTCGGTGTTCAGTAAAAATCACTCAGGCAAAGCTAATAAATAGAATGACGCTTATACTGTGACTGGTACCCTATTGATGACCACATAGTCCCATCGACCTACCAGTTGCCAGCAACCCCATAGGATGAAAGTTATGAAAACATACATACCTTTTCTGTTCAGTATTTTCGTTATGCCAGTAATGGCCGGCGAAGTCACCATCGTAGATGCCAATGCAAGTAAACGCAGTAATACCTATCACTTTAACGTTACACTTAAACATGCAGACACCGGCTGGGATCACTATGCCGACCAATGGCAGGTTCTGACGCCCGACCACAAGGTACTGGGTACACGTACGCTCTATCATCCGCATGTCAAGGAACAGCCTTTTACGCGCAGCCTGGGCGGCGTCAGCATCCCGGCCGACATATCCACTGTGATCATTCAGGCTCGTGACACGGTGCATGGCGTTAGCTCACAGGAATTTCCGCTTAAACTCCCCTGATTCGTTCGCCATGTTCTCAACAATACAACGACCAATCGGCATTACGCGCCAGGTAAGATGATGGCGAGAACCCGCGTTTTTGACGAACATGCAGCCACCTATGACGCCTGGTTCGAGAATAACCAATCTCTTTATGAATCCGAGTTACATGCCATCAGGACCCTGTTACCTGACTCCGGCAAGGGAATAGAGATCGGGGCAGGCACTGGCCGATTTTCGAAGCCCCTGGGCATTCAGGTTGGCATTGAACCATCACCGGCCATGCGAAAAATTGCCAGGGAGCGTGGTATCAATGCGATAGCAGGCATTGCAGAACAACTGCCCCTGGAACCTGCAACATTCGATTATGTGCTTTTTGTCACCACCCTGTGTTTTCTGGACTCGTTAAAGCAGGCGCTGGGCGAGACATTTCGCATTTTAAAACCACAGGGTGTGATACTGATTGGATTTATTGAGAAGGAAAGCGCCCTGGGTAAGCTTTACCGGCAGCGTAAAGCCGGGAGTTCGTTTTATAAAGGTGCCAGGTTTTATACTGTCGACGACATAACCAGCGCATTGGAATCCACCGGCTTTATTGATTGTTCCTATGTGCAGACATTGTTTCCAGAGCAAACAGGCTCAGCTCAAGCCGTGAAAGAAGGATACGGTGAAGGCGCATTTGTTGTCGTGCGCGCAACAAGACCAGGTAATACATAGCAACCACAAGGATACGGATCAGTTGACTAATTGCGTGATACCTCCATCTACTAGCAGTGCTCACGCCCCTCCATGCAAACCCGCGGAGAATATGTTAGTATTCGCCGTCAGGTTTACCCATGGCACTTATTCATAGCACAACCCTCGCCCGTTCTCTATCCGCTCTTCCGCCCAATCACCCAATACACACTTATTTAGTGGAAATGCGTGTGCGTGGGTAAAAAAATAATCAACAAGACAACATCATGAAATTTACCAAGCCCTTTAGCACGCCTGACCCGATACCCGAAAAAGGCATAGAGAATGCCAATGCACTCATGGAGTCCGGGCATTTATTCCGCTACAACCCGCTGGATATCGATGAGAATCACCGACCCACGGGCATATCCCAGGAAAAGCTGTACAGCGAAGCTTCACTGCTGGAACAGGAATTCTGCGAATATACCGGCCACAAATACGCCGTGGCACTCAACTCATGCGGCAGCGCCATGTTCCTGGCCATGAAGGCAGCAGGTGTCGAGCATGGCGACGGCGTGTTTACCAATGCCTTCACCTTTACCGCCGTACCCAGCAGCATCGTGCATGCGGGCGGTGTGCCGGTTTACCTGGAGTGTAACGCGGATTACCTGCTGGACATTGAAGACTTTAAACAAAAAATCAAGCAAAACCCGGAAGTACGTTACCTGCTACTCTCCTATATGCGTGGTCACATATCCGATGTCGGTCAAATCAAGGCCATTTGTGATGACAACGATATCTGTTTAATTGAAGACTGCGCCCATAGCCTTGGGGTCAGATGGAAAGATGAAGATAGCGATGAAGCATCACACATCGGTCACCATGGGGCCGCTGCCTGCTTCAGCGCTCAAAGCAACAAGCTGATTAATTCAGGAGAAGGCGGGATACTGGTTACCAACGACCCAGCCATTGCCGTCTATAGCATTCTGGCAGCCGGCTCATATGAACAGCTCTATCAACAACACCTGGCACGCCCCAAAAACGAGCTGTTTGAAGAGGTAAAGCGTGATGTACCCAACTTCAGCCTGCGCATGAGCAACCTGACAGCCTCCATTCTACGTCCGCAGATACCGGAGCTGGATGAGAAGATCAGCTCCTACAATGACATGTACACGACACTGGAAGAATTGTTTGATGGCATCCAGCATGTTGAAACACCTGAAATTCTACCCGAGGTCAGCCGGGTCGGAGACAGCTTCCAGTTCAACCTGGTAGGGATGACTGCGGGCGAGATACAGGAGTTTCTCGATCACAGCCACGAACAGGGCATCGAGATGCAGATCTTTGGCCATAACGACAATGCGCGTTACTTCCGTAACTGGAAATACTCCTACCATGAGACGCCCTCATTACCGCAGACCGAAGAGATCATAACGGCCGCCTGTGATTTTCGTATCCCGCTGACATTCAACAGAAGCGATTTATCCATGATCACGGAAATTATTCGTGATCTCCTGAATCATGTCACTACATCATCACCATCTACAGCTCATGCCTGACAGGTAACTGACGGACTGGTTAGCCGTCCAATATACAGCGATAGCGATGTCGGTTACCGGCATCGACCCACACCGGATACTGTTGCCGACATTCTTCAGATGCATACTGGCAACGCGGGTGAAAGTGGCAGCCGCCGGGTGGATTAGCTGGCGACGGCATATCGCCTTCAAGGCGAACAAACTCCTTACCACTTTCCTTATCAATATGTGGCACGGCAGAAAG
>JAPHTU010000129.1 GCA_026196145.1 Gammaproteobacteria bacterium | reverse complement strand
CGCCACAAACAGCTTGTCGATGAAGTCTTCTTCCTTCACCTTGGTGGCCGCCTTGCCTTTACCACCACGCCGTTGTGCCGCATAGGCATCGAGAGGCTGTGACTTGGCATAACCGGCATGGGAAAGCGTCACCATGACGTCTTCCTCGGTAATCATGTCTTCCATACTCAGGTTGAGATGATCCTGCAGGATTTCCGTACGACGCTCATCACCATAGCTCTCGCGGACGTCCACCAGCTCACTCCGGATCACGGCCAGCAGGCGATCAAAATCAGACAGGATATCTATCAGGTCCTTAATCTTTCCCAGCAACTCCTGGTATTCAGCAAGGATCTTATCTTTTTCCAGTCCAGTCAGTTTTTGCAGGCGCATATCAAGAATTGCCTGTGCCTGGGTACGTGACAGTCGATAGTTGCCATCGATCAGACCCAGCTCAGGTGGCAGGTCTTCCGGACGAGTGGCATTGATGTCGGCCACACTCAGCATCTTGACCACGGCATCTGACTGCCATGACTTTGCCATCAGCTGCTCGCGCGCCTCGGCCGGACTGGGTGAGGCCTTGATGAGTACAATCACTTCATCAATATTTTCCAGCGCGACCGCCAGGCCTTCCAGCAGGTGCGCGCGTTCACGCGCCTTACGCAGATCAAAGACTGTCCGACGAGTGACCACCTCACGACGATGACGGATAAAGGCCTGCAATACATCGGTCAGGTTCACCAGCCTGGGCTGGCCGTCCAGCAGTGCCACCATGTTGATGCCAAACACACTTTGCAGTTGCGTATGCTGGAACAGGTTGTTCAGGATGACCTCGGCCACCTCGCCACGGCGCAACTCGATCACCATGCGCATGCCATCCTTGTCGGATTCGTCACGCAGGCCGGTGATACCATCAATCTTCTTGTCCTTGACCAGCTCGGCAATCTTCTCCAGCAGGCGCGCCTTGTTTACCTGGTAAGGCAACTCCGTGACGATGATTGTCTGCTTGCCATTCTTTTCATTCTCCTCGATCTCGGTGCGTGCCCGCATGTGCACGCGACCACGGCCGGTCAGATAGGCCTGGCGGATACCAGCAGCACCATTAATTATTCCGGCGGTTGGGAAATCCGGTCCCGGGACAATTTCCAGTAATTCATCAATACCAATCTCGGGATTATCGATCATGGCTATACAGGCATTCACAACCTCGGTCAGGTTATGTGGCGGGATATTGGTAGCCATACCCACCGCGATACCGGAAGATCCATTGACCAGCAGGTTGGGAATACGGGACGGCAGGATGGTCGGTTCACTTTCCGAACCATCATAGTTCTCGGCAAAATCGACCGTTTCCTTTTCCAGGTCCGCGAGTAGTTCATGCGCGATCTTTGCCATGCGAACCTCGGTATAACGCATGGCCGCCGCCGCATCACCGTCAACCGAACCAAAGTTTCCCTGGCCATCGATCAGCATATAACGCATGGAAAATGGCTGCGCCATCCGTACCATGGTGTCGTATACGGCCGTATCGCCATGCGGGTGATATTTACCGATGACATCACCGACGATACGCGCTGATTTCTTGTAGGCCTTGTTCCAGTCATTGCCCAATACACTCATGGCATATAGCACACGCCGATGCACCGGTTTCAGGCCATCACGAACATCCGGCAGTGCACGCCCGATAATGACCGACATGGCATAGTCCAGGTAGGACTGGCGCATCTCGTCTTCGAGGTTAACCGGGATTATTTCTTTGGCAAATTCTGACATGGAAACTGACTAACTCGTGGTACTCACGGCCTCTGAAATCAAGAAAAGGCGCTGAGCGCCCTTTAAAGGGGAGATTTTAGCACATCCGTCCCCCCAACGGCAGTAATAAAATCGACGAACATAGGCCAAATACAGCTAGATTTCAGATTTCCACAAATACCAGCTTACTGGCATTTGTTCCAGTGATTGCTCAAGATACCGTCATGAAACTCTATTATGTAATGGATCCCATGTGCAGCTGGTGCTGGGGGTTCCGGCCGGTATTTCAGCAGCTCATAACCAGCCTGCCGGGCGATATAGAAATTCAATACGTCATGGGTGGACTGGCACCTGATTCTAACGAGCCCATGCCGCAGAAAACCCGTGATTACGTACAATCCCAGTGGCAAGCCGTCGAGGCAAAAACTGGCGTGCGATTTAACCGGGATTTCTGGGACAAATGCCATCCCCGGCGATCCACCTATCCTGCCTGCCGCGCAGTGATTGCCGCCGGCTTGCAAGACCGGAGCAAACGGCCCGGTATGATCCATGCCATACAAAAGGCCTATTACCTGCAGGCACGCAATCCCTCGGATATCGAAACCCTGTCAGCACTCGCCAAAGAAATCCAATTGGATAGCGAGCATTTCACCCGTGATATCCATTCAACGGATGTTGAACGACTGCTACAGGAAGACCTTTCCCTGCGGCAGCAACTAGGGGTCACCAGCTTCCCATCATTACGATTACGCCAGGCGGAACAGACCAGAACTATTGAAATCGATTATATCGATGCACAGAAGGTAATTGATCAAATCATTTCACACATACCCTGATACATCACATAAACTAACTTATGCTACTGCTCATAATTATGGCTGACTGGCTTTTGCATGAACATCAATGATACACAGGACGAGATTATCGAACATTTCTCCATGCTGCCCGACTGGCACAGCAAGTATGAATATCTGCTGGACATGGAAGATTGCCTGCCTGTCATGGACGCGGCACTTAAAACAGATGAGTCGCTCGTTCACGGGTGCAATAGCAAGGCATGGATACAAGCCGAACTGCAGGACGGCAAGCTAAAATTCACTGCCGATGGAGAAACCGCCATTGCGCGAGGCATCCTGGCATTAATTATAAAAATCCTGGACAACAGGACGCCAGATGAAATCCTGGCAAGCGAACTTTATTTCATAGACAGTATCGGCCTGATGGAAAACCTTTCCATGACCCGTGCACAGGGACTGGAACATTTGATTGAGAAAATCTACGCGCTGACCAAACAGTTACAGAACCCGACCGACCCATAATTGATATGCCGGATCAACTACTGGCGTATACGAATCACGCTTGTTGTTTCACAACGTAACGGATCATATTTGGCCGACGCCGCTTCACGTGCGGATGCCTGGTACAAGGTCTGCCAATCATGCGCATGAGAACCCAGCTCGTTGCGCAAATCCTGACAACTGATCTCGGACGGCCTGAATGCCTTGGACTTTGTTACCGCCATTGACTGCCGCCATTCATCCACCTTGGTCTGCCATGCATCACCATAGATACGCTGATATACCTCATCACGCAATTTTCTTTGCTTCGCCCTTTGCTTCGACCACTTGTCTCTGAGCTGATTGTATAAATCATATGTAGATGTATCACCGGGTAATGCCATGCGGCAGGCGTAGGATTCTACCGATTGCCTGATATCTGTCTCCATCACGACGATAGCGGTCAGTTCATAGCCATTCAGGCAGCTACCTTTCTGGTCTTGCGCGGACAACACGGGCATATAACCGATACCAAACAACAACAGGCCGGTCATCAGTACATTTATCGTTTTCAATCTATTCTCCAGCATCATGCCTTATACACACTACCCTGGTTGGGTTAAAAGAAAATCGGCTTCCTGGACGTTACTATCTGCACGTTTTCTGACCACTCGCCTTTTCTGTCGTAATTGACTGCCCTGAGCCTGAATGTATAGGGCGTTTTATCCTGCAGCCCAATAATAACACGCCCGCTATTTGAGGCATCTGCATCTTTCTGAATAGCCTCTTCCCATTGCCCGCCCGATTGCTGATGCTCTATTTCAACCGCCGTCATATGTTCATTATCAACAGGTAACCAGTTAACTTGCACCGACTGATGTGTCACCTCACTAAAGCCGCCAATCTGTAGCTGTGGTGGCCTGCGCGCCTGCGTCCTGAAACTAATCTGTGGACTCCAGATACCTTTAACTCCCTTATTGATTGCGCGCACTTTAAAATCATAGGCGTTATATGGCTGCAGACCATCCAGT
This sequence comes from Gammaproteobacteria bacterium, assembly GCA_026196145.1. Taxonomy (GTDB): domain Bacteria; phylum Pseudomonadota; class Gammaproteobacteria; order JAJDYQ01; family JAJDYQ01; genus JAJDYQ01. The sequence continues at coordinate 5,750 of JAPHTU010000129.1, read as the reverse complement.
ATATAACTTGCAGCATCCACTGGCTTGTTGAACCAGTCACCGGAATCGCTTGCCTTCCATTGAACCTCATAGCTCTCAACCTCGCCATGATTATCCTTGGGGCTCCATAACATACGCACAGATTCGGTTGTTATTTCCGCTGCGACAGGCTGTGCCACATTTGCCGGTAACGGCGGTGGTTCGGTTCTGACCTTAAGCACCTTGCTCCAGCTGGAATACCTGTCATCAAGCGTATAACGCGCACGAATCTCATAAGGCGTATCTTCCTGTAACGCCCTGATCTGAAAGTCCGATGTCCCAACTGCATCTACTGGCTGCCAGTTATCGGTACCGGCAATACGATAGGAAAGATTGAATATATAGTCAGCCTTTGCTTTGTGACTGACTGTAATGGATGTATCTTCGACCTGCTTGATTGCCAGGCCGGTCGGCACAGGCAATGCAGTGCTGGCTGACAACAATATCCATTCGCTTACTCCGCCGGCATTGCCTGCGTTCATACGTAATACATAATCACTGGCTGGCTCGAGATCATCAAGGCGGTAACGAGTCTGCCCACCCTTGATGACCGGTGCGGTAAGCCATGATTCCTGATCTGCCTGACGGTACTGGAGATTATAGTCATCGACGATGGAATGCTGGGTTGCATCATCCCATGCGAGCGTTAATATATCTTCTCCTGCAGGCTGTAATACCCTGAATCCACTGATGTCCAGCGGTGCATGCAGCTGTGTTCGCAGGTCATCGGAGTATGCCCAGCCGCCGCCGGACCCGGCCTGTATCTTATAGCGGTAAACCACGCCTTCTGTCAGCCCGGTTATTTCTTTACGGGTTTCGCTCGTTTTGCCCAGAGGGAGCCATGGGCCACCGTTCGCCTGATAACGTATTTCGAACTGCCTGTCTGCAGCATCGCCTTTGCTCCATTCCAGCACCATCGAGTCAAAGCTTCTGGATGTGACGCGGATGTTTTCCACGCGTGCGGCATACGCCCGATCGAACAGACAAACCAGTAGTATGAATATGACTGTTTGAATACGATGAAACATCAACAGCTATAGAGCCTAAGCCTGATCCATTAGCACCGGCGGCATAGGCACTTCCATCACGGTGCATACGCTTCGCATCACCTCCAGCTCGCGCGTGGTCACATCCTCATCAAACAATACTGCCTGAATACAGGCAGTGACCAACACGCCCTTCAGTGATGGAGACAGACCATTAAACTTGTCCAGCGCGCTGATGATATTATCCGGCTTGAATGTCTTCGGGTTTTGTAATTGCAGATTCGGTAACAGTGCTTCAATCTCAGCCGTCGCCGCCCTGAATATTTCTTCTATGCTATGTCCGTCCGCCTTTCCCAGATATGACAGTAACGACAACAGCAGCGATATTTCATCTTTCAGATCATGCAGCGTTTTGTATTTCACCCTGTCTGCCTGACTGGATGTAGCCGACAAATGCTCCTTGACCAGTACATATATCGTTAATTCATCAAGCTTGATCTTGCGGTCCGCATCTATCACGGCCTTCACCGTGTCAATCAGTGATGCCCTTTCATCAACAGGCAAGCCCTTGAGTTCAGGAATGGCCATATCAAACAGCGGCAGGCGATATCTTGCATGAAGGCTGTCCAGGTGACTGGCAAGCCTGAGTATTTCAGGCTCCAGTTGTTGATGTGCCGACTGCCGGACCACATCCAGCTCCATCGCCCTTACATCCGGGTCCTTGTCCAGCACCAACGCCACCATCAATGCAGCAGCGCCCTTTTCCAGTGCCAGCGACTCGGAAACAGGTTCCGGGATAGAGGCCAGTAATGCCGCCGCGTACTGCATATGCATCTCGCCCGGATTACCAATGGTGCTGGCAATATTCGCGACACCACCAACATGCATCGCACTAACCTGCTCTGTCAAAGGTTGCGCCATTTCTGCGACAGCCGCTTCCTGTATTTTCTTGCGCTTTGAAGGTGAAGACAGCGGCAACCGCCCCTTGTTCAAACGTTTGATACGATCGATTAGCGGCGGGTGTGTTGCCATCCAGCCGGCAAATGAAGTCCTGAAGCTCTCACCAAAGAACATATGGCTAAGTTCTTCGGCATGTGGATTCTCTATTAATGAGCCTTCGTCCAGCTTGCCGATTTTTTTCAGCGCGTCTGTAATGCCCTGGTTGTTACGGGTAAACTGCACCGCCGATGCATCGGCAAGGAATTCACGTTGTCTTGATACTCCGGCCTTGATCAGTCGGCCAAAAAATACTCCTGCATAACCAATAATCATCAGCGCCAGACCAATAACAAGGACAGCACCTGCACCCTTGCCATTACTACTGGAACGATGACGGGAATACGTCATACTTCGCAGCATGTAACCACCCAGCATACCGATAATCAGAATACCGAACAGCACACCCATTAAACGTATATTGATACGCATGTCACCATTCAGGATATGGCTGAACTCATGGGCAATGACACCCTGCAACTCATCCCGGTCCAGTTGCTCCAGCGTACCGCGTGTGACTGCAACAATAGCCTCGTTGGGTTTGTAACCGGCGGCAAAGGCGTTGATCCCCATTTCTTCATCCATGATATAGACCTGGGGTACGGTGACACCGGAGGCGATCGCCATTTCATCAACCACATTGATGAGCTGTTTTTCCTTTGCGTCGAGCGTATCACGTGAGACCTTGCGAGCCCCCACCATTTCCGCCACTGCCTGTCCACCGCCACTCAGCTGCGAGATTCGATATAACGAGCCACCCCCGATAACCAGCAACGTGACCCCGGATACCCAGACAAAGACTTCGGGCGGCACCGAATTGATTTGCGTGGAAAGTGGTACCGAGCTGATGTTCTGCGACATGTCGCCGATGCCATAGATATAAAACCCTGCAAAGACAATATTCAGGGCGGCAACAATAGAAATAACAGCCAGCATGAACAACACAATCATGCGCCCGGTTTTTCTACGGGCATCATCCTGATGTTCAAAGAAGTCCATCGTGATTACTCTGTCGGTTCAGCTTTTAGATGGAAGTAGCGCAACACTCGCCGTCATACCAGGGCCGGGTCATTAAGGCTTAATGACCAGTAACCTGGCATCCACCTACAGGGAAAGAATCAACTGTCAAAATCAACCTTGACGTTCTGCCTTTCGACCGCGTCTTCAATTTCCCACAGGGTGGCTGGTCCAAAGTTAAACGGTCCGGCGATGAAGTTGTCCGGCACGGATTCAATCTGCGTGTTATAGGTCATCACCGAGTCGTTATAGGCCTGGCGGGCAAAGGCGATCTTGTTCTCGGTTGAAGTCAGTTCCTCTGAAAGCTGCATCATGTTCTGGTTGGCCTTCAGGTCCGGATAGTTCTCCTGCAATGCGAATAACTTGCCCAATGCGCCGCTCAGACCGGCCTCGGCGGCCAGCAATTGCTTCATCGAATTCGCGTCAGTCGGATCAGCGGCGGCCCGTTTGGATGCATCGACCGCACCACTGCGTGCAGCAGTCACGGCCTCAAGGGTTTCCCTTTCATGCGACATATACTTCTTGGCAGTTTCAACCAGATTGGGAATCAGGTCATACCTGCGCTTGAGTTGGACATCAATCTGCGAAAACGCATTCTTGTAACGATTTCGTAACCGAACCAGGCCGTTATAGATTGATATGACATACAGAACGATACCGATAACGACTGCCCAGCTGATAATGACACTTAAATCCATCTCATTCTCCTTGGCGCATGTGCGCGGCTATTTTTTCTCTGTCCGGTGACTCTATCACACCCTTCTCGGTAACAATAACATCGACCAGTGACGCCGGTGTGACATCAAATGCCGGGTTCCAGGCCGGCACGTCAGCAGCAATACGATTTCCAAATACGCTCAATACCTCGTCCTGGGAACGCTCTTCAATCGGAATATCGTCACCCGTGGCAGCCTGCATATCGATGGTGGTGGTAGGTGCCGCCACCATAAACTTCACGCCATGGTGTCTGGCGGTAATTGCCAGTTGATAGGTACCTATCTTGTTGGCCACATCGCCATTGGCCGCAATACGATCGGAACCCACCACTACCCAGCCAATCTGGCGGTTCTTCATCAGATAGGAGGCCGCCGAATCGGAAATCAGGGTAACCGGTACATTGTCCTGCGCCAGCTCCCATGCCGTCAGGCGCGCACCTTGCAGCCACGGCCGGGTTTCGTCCGCATATGACATTAATAGATGGCCGTCACGATTCACGGAGCGAATGACGCCCAGCGCCGTGCCATAACCCGCAGTGGCCAGTGCACCGGCATTGCAGTGCGTAATAATCGAGGTTTTTTCATGGATGAGTGATGCGCCATAATCTCCCATCGCCTTACAGGCGGCGACATCTTCCTCATGCACCCTGATGGCAGCAGCCTCCAGCGCATCCAGGTCAGCGCCCTGCTCAACCAGCTGCTGCATATGCGAAATTGCCCAGCCAAGATTAACTGCCGTTGGCCGCGCCTGAGCCAGCATCTGCATATCGGCATCAAAACCTGTACGCCAGCTTCCTGCATCGTGTTGTTGTTGATGACGTGCCGACAACACCACCCCGTAGGCCGCCGTCACACCGATGGCAGGCGCCCCCCGGACCACCATGTCGGTGATAGCATCGGCAACTTCCTGTACGGTATGCAATGCAATCCAGACTTCCTGCTGTGGTAACAGCCGCTGGTCCAGCAATTCCAGATGCGATCCTTTCCAGCGAATTGGCGATATTTCTGACATAATTCAGTCCACTAATAAAAAGGACGCCACATTAAACGTATGACCATTTCGAGTCCAGACAATGTCGACCTGATCATTCATGCCCGCTGGATTATACCGGTTGAGCCAGCCCATAGCGTACTGGAAAACCATGCAATCGCCATTCAGGATGGCCGGATTATCGCCATTGCCAGCTCAGATGAGATCAGCGCCGCGTTTCATTCCGATAGTGTTACCCATCTGGCTGATCATGCGCTGATCCCCGGACTGATCAATACCCATACCCACGCCGCCATGTCATTGATGCGTGGCCTGGCAGACGACCTGCCATTGATGACCTGGCTGAACCAACATATCTGGCCTGCAGAGGGCGAATGGGTGAGCAAGGAATTTGTACGCCAGGGCACCGAGCATGCCGTCGCCGAAATGATCCGCTCCGGTACTACCTGTTTTAATGACATGTACTTCTTTCCCGATGCCGCTGGCGCCGTCGCATCGGCAGCTGGCATACGTGCCTGTATCGGTCTGATTGTGATTGATTTCCCTTCTGCCTGGGCAAGCAACTGGCAGGAATATATTCAGAAAGGTCTCGCCGTTAACGACCAGTTTCGTGGTGATGACCTCGTCATCCGTGCATTCGCCCCGCACGCACCCTACTCGGTCAGTAACGAACCATTTCAGAAAATACTGACTTACTCGGACGAACTGGATATTCCCATTCATATCCATCTGCATGAAACACAGGATGAAATTGACCAGGGCATGACCGGCCATGGTTCCCGGCCACTGCATCGACTGGACGAGCTTGGCCTGCTGACACCCAACCTGATGGCGGTGCACATGACCCATCTACAGGACGAGGAAATAGAACGCTTTAGCAGGACCGGCGCCCATGTTGTACATTGCCCGCAATCCAACATGAAGCTCGCCAGTGGCTTTTGCCCCGTGCAACGCCTGCTCGATGCCGGCGTGAATGTTGCGCTCGGCACGGATGGCGCCGCCAGTAACAATGACCTGGACATGCTG
>JAPHTU010000105.1 GCA_026196145.1 Gammaproteobacteria bacterium | reverse complement strand
GCAGAGATATTCAAACAAGCTGGTTTTGAATGGCGTGAACCGGGTTGCTCTATGTGCCTGGCGATGAATGCCGATCGGCTTGAATCCGGTGAGCGCTGTGCATCGACCTCGAACCGTAATTTTGAAGGCCGTCAGGGTCAGGGTGGCCGTACACATCTGGTTAGCCCGGCCATGGCTGCTGCTGCGGCGATTATGGGGCATTTTGTTGATGCCACGAAAATGGGGGAAGTCTGATGCAGGCATTTACCACACATACGGGCATCGTCGCGCCACTGGATCGTCCAAATGTAGATACCGATGCGATTATCCCCAAACAGTATCTTAAATCGATTAAACGGACTGGTTTTGGTCCTACGTTGTTTGACGACTGGCGCTATCTTGAGCCTGGAGAGCCGGGGCAGGATCATAGCCAGCGTAAGATGAATCCAGACTTCGTATTGAATCAGGCACCCTATGATAAAGCGACGATTCTGCTCGGGAGAGAAAACTTTGGCTGTGGGTCTTCCCGTGAACATGCTGTCTGGGCACTCACAGACTTTGGCTTTCGTGCCGTGATTGCCCCCAGCTTCGCCGATATATTTTTTAATAACTCTTTTAAGAATGGCTTATTACCCATTGTTATTAAAGAAGAAAATATAGATATCTTGTTTGGAAAAATAGCTGAAAATCCAGCCTATGAGTTAACTATTGATCTGGAAAATCAGCAAATCTCAGGTGATGATTTCGCTGCTATTGGTTTTGATATCGACCCTTTTCGCAAACATTGTTTGCTTGAAGGGCTGGATGATATTGGCCTGACACTGGCACATGCCGAGCAGATTAAGGCCTACGAGACGACTCGGCGCGAGCAGGCACCTTGGTTATTTCAGGCTGGGTAAAGCAATAAATTAATAGCATGGACATTAAGTATGACTCATAACTTGTTGATTCTAGAGGGAGATGGCATTGGGCCAGAGATCGTTGCCGAGGCGATGAAGGTCGTTGACTGTCTGCAATCTGATTATGGATTTCAGGCTGAAATCGAGCATGGCCTGATTGGTGGTGCCGGAGTTGATGGGGCAGGAGATCCACTTCCAGAGGCAACCCTGGATCAGGCGAAGCAGGCAGATGCGATTCTGCTAGGCGCTGTAGGCGGCGTAAAGTGGGATAGCCTGGAACGCCCTATGCGTCCCGAGCAGGGTTTACTCAGAATTCGCGCCGGCCTTGATCTATTTGCAAACTTACGCCCGGCCATTCTCTATCCGGAGTTGGTCGATGCCTCGACCCTGAAACCTGATGTGGTTTCGGGCCTGGATATTATGATTGTAAGAGAGCTGACCGGTGGTATTTACTTTGGACAGCCGCGCGGAATTCGTGAACTTGAGAATGGCGAGAAAGAAGGCTTTAACACGCTGGTGTACAGGGAATCTGAGGTTGATCGAATTACCCGTGTTGCAGTCGATGTAGCGAAGAAACGTTCCAGTACACTTTGTTCAGTAGATAAGGCCAATGTGCTTGAGGTTAGTGAGCTATGGCGTAACAAGGTGACTGAAATATGTGATGAAGTTGGTGGAATAAATCTGAGCCATATGTATGTTGACAACGCTGCAATGCAGTTGATTCGTGAGCCGAAACAATTTGACGTCATAGTGACCGGCAATATGTTTGGGGACATCCTTTCGGATGCTGCGGCCATGTTGACTGGTTCAATTGGTATGCTGCCGTCGGCTTCGCTGAATAGTGACAACAAGGGCATGTACGAGCCCATTCATGGTTCGGCACCGGACATAGCAGGTAAGGGGATTGCCAATCCGTTAGCCACAATTTTGTCTGTAGCCATGATGCTGCGCTACTCACTCAATGAGGGAGAACTGGCCGATAAGATAGAGACTTCAGTACGCCAGGTGCTGGCAGACGGGGCAAGAACCGCCGATCTGGGTGGGTCAATGACCACGTCAGAGATGGGTAATGCTGTAATTACAGTATTAAAATCCAATTAAACCAATAGATTACAAGTAATAGTTGTAGGAAAATATTGAAAGAGGTATAAAACGCTTATGAGCAAAACATATGATGTTGCAGTTGTAGGGGCTACCGGAGCAGTCGGTGAGACCATGCTATCGATACTGGCGGAGCGCAAGTTCCCTGTTGGTAAGGTCTATCCTCTTGCGAGCAGTCGCTCGGCAGGCAAAAAGGTGGAATTTAACGGGCAGATGCTAACGGTTGAGGATCTGGCCACTTTTGATTTCAGTAAAGTCCAGATAGGCCTGTTTTCTGCTGGAGGCAGTATTTCCGCCGAGTTTGCACCTAAGGCAGCTGCGGCAGGCTGTGTTGTTATCGACAATACTGCACACTTTCGTTACGACGATGATATTCCGCTGGTCGTCCCCGAGGTAAATCCGCACGCGATCGCGAACTACAAGAATCGTGGCATTATTGCCAATCCCAATTGTTCAACCATACAAATGCTGGTGGCCCTCAAGCCGATCCAGGATGCTGTAGGTATCAGTCGTATCAATGTCGCCACTTACCAGGCAGTTTCCGGCACTGGCAAGGAAGCTATCGAGGAACTCGCCGGCCAGACGGCGGCCCTGTTGAATGGCAAGGATGTAAAAGCCGAAGTCTATCCCAAGCAGATAGCCTTCAATGCCTTGCCGCATATTGATGTATTTCAGGACAACGGCTACACCAAGGAAGAAATGAAAATGGTGTGGGAAACCAACAAAATCATGGAAGATGATGACATCAAGATAAATCCTACTGCGGTGCGCATTCCAGTATTCTTTGGTCATTCGGAGGCCCTGCATATAGAGACACGTGAGCATCTGTCCGCAGTTGAAGCACGTGAATTACTGGAAAAAACCAATGGAATCACGGTGTTGGATGATCGTAACGATGGTGGTTACCCGACAGCAGTAACTGAAGGCGCCTCTCATGATGATGTCTATATTGGACGTATCCGGGATGATATATCGCATGAAAATGGCCTGGATATGTGGGTAGTTGCTGATAACGTTAGAAAAGGGGCAGCTCTGAACAGCGTCCAGATCGCTGAGATTTTAATAAAAGACT
>JAPHTU010000314.1 GCA_026196145.1 Gammaproteobacteria bacterium | reverse complement strand
GAAACTTCCAGAAACAGGCCGGATATATGAGAGCAATGATTTATTCTCACATCAATGATCAAGTGTCTTGCAAACGGAGTGGGTCCATATATGTAGGAGGTAGGGCGACGCAGGATGCCAAAGCCGAGGACGCCGGAGCGGCGATGGTCAGGATGGACAGGCCTTTCTCGGACATCTGATGTACACGGACGTACGAATGCTGCGTTTACATGGATGTAAATGAGCGGCCTGTCCTCCAAGGCACTTGTACGTCCTGTACATCGGCCGACAAATGCTCCTGCAATGTCGGCACTTCCGCCATCCATGGCGGTCGTACAGCACGAGAGGCAGGACGTGCAGCAGCGACGGAGGCTAATATCCCTTGAAAGACATGTCGATTAATCCGGAAAGAATTTCAACCATAGTGTTTGATATTGGGGGCGTGCTGGTTGATCTGCACGGTACGCCCTTTAAAGAGGAATGGTTGCCCGGTGCGAATGTCAGTGAAGGGGTCTGGCCCTTCTGGCTGCAGTCATCGGTGGTCAGGGCTTTTGAACAGGGGCAGATCGATAGCGAGGTATTTGCTGAGCAGTTTATCGAGGAAGCAGGGCTAACGGTTGAAGTCGAGGCCTTCCTGGAGCATTTTATGCATTGGCCGGCGCGGCTCTTTGGAGGTGTGCCTGAGATGCTGAAAAGCCTGGGTAAGCGATATCGACTGGCGGCCCTGTCAAATTCAAATGCGTTTCACTGGCCCATGTTGATGCGGGACATGCAGCTGGCGGCATTGATCCCGGACTGTATTTCTTCGCATCAAATCGGTGTAATGAAACCTGATAGTCGTGCCTTCCAACAGTTGATCGATAAGCTGGGCGTGGCACCGGAGGAGATCTTATTCCTGGATGACTATCAGCTGAGTATTGAAACAGCGAAAGGTCTGGGTATGCAGGCGGTTAAGGTGACCGGCACAATTGGTGGTGTGGAAACTATAAAAAGGCTAGGCTTGTTGTCGTAATTACTTATTGCATTGCGTTGTTCAGGAAATAGAATGCTGCGGCTATTAAAAGTACGATTTATCTGGATGCTGTTATCCGGCCTGATAGCAGCAGGCAGTAGTTCTATCTCGATTGCGGATGAGGAAATTGCCTGGCTTGCTTCCGGGGAAGACGGCTCTCCACGGGTGCAACTTTACTTTTTCTGGTCCCCAACCTGTCCGCATTGCCAGAATGCCAGGGCCTTTATCGATCCGCTACCCCGGCAGTATCCATGGATAGATCTGCACTCATATAACGTGATCGAGAACCGCGATCACCTCAGGCGTTTTGAGTCCCTTGCCATGTCGATGGGCCAGGATGCCCAATCAGTCCCCGCTATGTTTATATGCGGGCAGATGTTTACCGGCTGGGATCACCCCGGGGGGATGGGGCGTATCTTGCTTGAACTTGCCGAGCAGTGCCGCACCGGTAATACGCAGCAGCCAGTGGAGACAGCCTCGCTCAATGTTCCCTGGCTAGGCGAGGTGGTAGCCACTGATTATTCGCTGCCCCTGTTTACCGTGATCATTGCCGGGCTGGATGCCTTCAATCCCTGTGCGTTTTTTGTCCTGCTGTTTTTGCTGAGTTTGCTGGTACATGCACGTTCAAGGCTGCGCATGTTGTTGATAGGAGGTACCTTTGTGCTGGTTTCCGGGGCAGTCTACTTTGTGTTCATGGCGGCCTGGTTGAATCTGTTTTTGATCGTGGGTGGCCTGAAATGGGTTACGCTGATCGCCGGATTGGTTGCCATCACGATCGGCCTGTTCGGTGTGAAGGATTTCTTTATGTTTCTCAAGGGGCCGACATTCTCAATCTCTGATAAACATAAACCGCAGCTATATGAGCGTATGCGTAAATTACTCTCTGTAGACAGCATGCCAACACTGATGGTGAGTACCTTTATTCTGGCATTGGTCGCCAACAGCTATGAATTACTGTGTACGGCGGGCTTCCCCATGGTCTATACGCGGACCTTGACGCTGCATCAACTCGACGAGATGAGTTATTATCTTTACCTGGTGTTATACAATGTGGTCTATGTGATTCCACTGGCAGTGATTGTGTTGGTATTCACCGTCAGCCTGGGGGCACGTAAACTGACGGCGAATGAGGGCAGGTTACTGAAACTGCTCTCCGGGCTCATGATGCTGGGGCTGGGGGTTGTGCTACTGCTTGATCCGGGGCTGTTAAACAACATGCTCACGGGCGCAGGGCTGCTACTGGCGGCATTTGTTATTACTTGGGTTGCCAGCAAGGCCCTGAATAATAGCGCGTTGAAGTCATAGCCAGAGATACCTGAAAAACTTTAACCGAGCTCAATCGTCCTCGCGCCCTGCCGTTACTGATATCTTGCCGTTTCCAGAAATAGCGACAGCGAAAGCAATGGGACGGCAGCAGACAGGGCAGTCTTCGATATAGTCCTGTTCCGGTGTGCCGCAGTCAATCAGTATTTCAATAGACTCAGCACAGTAGGGGCAAGTGACCTCTGATGTCTCGATTGTGTTCACGGTTATTGAAGTTGATGTTTGCGAATATGATATTGTCCATTGTCATAACTGCCCAGCAGTTCATCAATATCCGGATGGTCAATGGGCTGAAGGTCTTTGGTAGTATCCAGATTCTGCTGGGCCACGTAGGTGGTATGCAGCGCATTGTCGACCATGATGTGATACCAGGGTTCCTCCCTGGGCGGCCGTGATTTCGCCACCTGTTGATACCATTCATCGCTCAGCATGAAGACCGGGTCGATCTCAAAAATCACACCCCGGTAGCCAAACAGTTTGTGCTGAATAATCTGGCCGATAGAAAATTTGGCCTGATCTGGCATTTGCTTTTATTCGGCCAACGCGGCAAGTTGATCGGCCTGGTACTCATTAATCAATGGCTCAATGATCTGGCCAAGATCACCCGCAATGACCTCATTCAGTGAGTACAGGGTCAGATTGATACGGTGATCGGTCACTCGTCCCTGTGGGAAGTTATAGGTACGAATGCGTTCTGAGCGGTCACCACTGCCAACCAGATTGCGACGTGTCTGCGCCTGTGCTGCCTGCTGCTTGTCCTGTTCAGCTGTCAGCAGACGGGCCTGGAGCAGGGACATGGCGCGCGCCTTGTTTTTATGTTGTGAACGTTCATCCTGACATTCAACGACAACGCCGGTTGGCAGGTGTGTCAGCCGAATGGCGGAGTCGGTTTTATTGACATGCTGTCCACCTGCACCTGAGGCTCGATAGGTGTCGATACGCAGGTCGCTGGGGTTGATGTCGTATTCTTCCACGGCATCCAGCTCCGGCATGATGGCCACGGTGCAGGCGGATGTATGAATACGGCCCTGGGATTCGGTCTCCGGCACACGCTGCACCCGATGTGCGCCAGATTCAAACTTGAGTTTGGAGTAGGCACCTTCACCGACAATTCGGGCAATAATTTCCTTGTAGCCCCCATGTTCACCCAGGCTTTCACTGATAATCTCTATCTGCCATTTTTGCATTTCTGCATAGCGGCTATACATCTTGAACAGGTCACCGGAAAATATGGCCGCCTCGTCACCACCCGTGCCAGCACGTATTTCCAGAAAGATATTGCTATGGTCGTGAGGATCCCTGGGCAGCAGCAGCTTTTGTAAATCCAGTTCCAGCTGATTGCGACGTGCAGTACCCTCGGCAATTTCCTCTGCCGCCATTTCCTTCATTTCGGGGTCAGATTCCATTTCGCGTGCTGCCTCAATATCCTCGAGTATCTGGCGGTACTCCCTGTGTGCCTTCACGACGAGTTCCAGTTGGGCATATTCCTTTGACAGATTACGGAACTCATTTTGATCACTGATGATTTCCGGTTGTGACATCAAACCTTCGAGTTCTTCGTATCGATCGGCAATACCGTCGAGCTTGTTGATAATTGAGGACTTCATCGGAATTACTTTTCAGGTTGTTTGTCGAGATTAAAAAGAACTCTCGCCGCTTCAATGATGTCTTCTTCCTGATGAAAGCCGGCTTCTCTGAGTCGTGAGCTGGGGTTGTGTATCAACTTATTGGTCAGGTTATGTGCCAGCTGGTCCAGTATTTCGCTCGTATCCTTGCCCTGTGAAAGTTGCCGATGGGCTTTTTTCAATGTTTCACCCTTAATTTCTTCTGCCCAGTCACGGATACAGCGAATGGTTGGTACCGCGTCACGCGTTCTGATCCAGCCCATAAACTGATGGACATGATCGCTGATAATATCCTCTGCCTCGGAGGCGGCCGCTTCGCGTGACTTCATGTTTTCCTGGATGATGTCATGCATGTCATCGACGCTATACAGGTAGATGTCTTCCAGCTGGGCAATCTTCGGATCGATATCGCGCGGTACTGCAATATCAACCATCAGGATAGGGCGGTGACGACGTATTTTGACCGCCTGTTTTGCCTGTTCATACATAACAATAGGATCGTCGCTGGCGGTAGATGAAATGACGATATCGGCCTCTGCCAGGTGTGACGGGATTTCCTTCAGTTCTATCGCATAACCATCATATTGTTTAGCCAGGTTATGTGCCCTTTCATAACTTCGGTTAGCCACAATAATGCGGCCAATGCCGTTGTTATGCAGGTGTCTGGCAACCAGTTCGATTGTTTCGCCTGCGCCGATTAATAACGTCGTCTGTTCGGAAAGATCCGAGAAAATCTGTTTGGCGAGTGTGACGGCGGCATAGGCGATTGAAACCGGGCTGGAGCCAATACTGGTTTCTGAACGTACCTGTTTTGCTACCGAGAATGTGTGCTGGAACAGTCGATCCAGATGAAGCCCCAATGTGCCGGCATCACAGGATGCCTGGTAGGCCGCTTTTAACTGGCCTAATATTTGTGGCTCCCCCAAAACCATGGAATCGAGTCCGCTGGCAACCCTCAGGGCGTGATGTACCGCGCTTTCCTGCTCGTAGTGGTAAATATACTTTTCAAGGGCGCGTGTCTGCAGACCGTGATAAGTGGCAAGCCACTGCACCAGGGGGTCGGGCTGGTCAAATTCGGTTTCGCAATAGACCTCGGTACGGTTACAGGTGGAGACAATGATTCCGGCGTTAACACCTTCCTGTGCATTCAGATTTGTCAGGGCATCAGAAACACGGGATTCCGGGATAACCACACTTTCGCGGATATCGACCGGGGCCGTTTTATGATTGATACCAAGTATCTGTAGGGGCATATTGGAGCCGGACAGGGGTGAATACTTTCAGGGACGGCGATTATAGGAAACTCTGGGCCCTGCATCCATGTCAAAATCTAGAGAAAACAGAATCTTGCTTGATGTTTATCATCTGAAACCCTATTTAAGACAGAGCTTGAACAATTTTCACAGTGGTGGGATGCTTGGCGGGCGACTAGATATTTCGTAATACGATGAAACTATTTACCTACAGACTACATATTGACGAATCTATGCGGGTTTTGCCGGGGTTGATGACAAAATGAATGCCAGATGCCAGCCACTGTTGTTATTACTGGCCGTAATAATGGTCACCGGCTGCTCAAATACAGCAACGAAACAGCAACAGCAGGTTCACAAGGAGCCTGAAAATCCACTTTTTTACAACACCATGGTGGCAGAAATTGCCGGCCATCGCGGTGATTTGCAGCAATCTGTCAAATATTACCAGGAAGTCATCGAATCAACCGACGATCTCGATATTATCCGGCGGGCCACCCGAATTATGCTGTTTGCCAAGCAATACCAGGCAGTCAATCAGGCGGTAAAACGCTGGTTGGAACTGGCCCCCGACGATATAGAGGCGCGGCAGATGGCCGCTACCACCAGCCTGCAGCAGGGTGATCTCGAGTCCTCACTTGTCAGTCTTGAGTGGCTGCTGAATTTTGCCAAGGATAACAAGAAGGGTTTTGCCTTGCTGGCGGCAATACTCGAGCGCGTACCCGATAAACAGATTGCAACAAGGGCTATGGGAGAGATGGCATCCCGTTATCCGGATGTCGTAGAGGCAAAAATCTACTATGCGCGCCTTGCATATGCGGCAAAACAGTATGAAACATCCGTATCTGCCGCGATGGCCGCAACGCAGGCTGATCAGGATAATGTCGACGCCAGGATCATTCTTGCGCGTGCCCAGATCGAGCTGGGCGATACCGATAATGCCCTGCAGACCCTGAATAAACTGCTTCAACAAAATCCGGATAATAGTGAGCTTCGTCTGACCTATGCGCGTCTGTTGATGGCGGTAAACCGTTATGAAAGCGCAATCAGGGAATTTGAGGTCCTGCTTAAGCAGTCTCCGGACAATGCCGATCTTATTTATTCGACAGCGCTCCTGTCCATGCAGGTCAAGAGTTATAGCTCGGCGGAAAATTACCTGAAAAAACTGTTGTCTCTGGATAAGAAACAACAGGAGGCCTGGTTTTATCTGGGGCGGCTTGAGGAAAAGCGTAAACGTTTTGACAAGGCGCAATCCTGGTATGCCAGGGTAGATAATGCCGGTCTGTATATCGATGCGCAGATGGGCGCAGCGCGGGTACAGGCCAAATCAGGGCAACGTGAAGAAGCGCAAAAGCGTTATGCGATCTTGCGAGAAAGCTACCCTGAACATGCCACTGCTATATGGCTTAGCGAAAGCGAGATGCTACGGGAAATCAATGATGACCAGGCGGCTTATGAGTTGCTGGATAGCGCAGTCAAACTGCATGCTGATGATCTGGACCTGCGCTATTCACGTGCACTGGCGGCAGAGAGGATAGATCGCATCGATATTCTGGAGAGCGACCTGAGACTGGTGCTGGAAAAGGAACCTGATCATGCGCATGCACTGAATGCCCTGGGTTATACGCTTGCAGACCGTACCAATCGTTACGAAGAGGCGCTGGCGTACATATTGAAGGCGTTTGAGCTGGAGCCCAATGACCCTGCAATTATTGATAGCATGGGCTGGATCCAATATCGATTGGGCAACCTGGACGAGGCCATCGAATACCTGACCAGGGCGAATGAGGCATTAAGAGATGGTGAAGTGGCAGCGCATCTGGGCGAGGTCCTGTGGGTGCGGGGTGATCGTGAAGCAGCCAATGCCTTGTGGATGAAGGCGTTGCGTGAATACCCTGACAGCAAGATTTTGATCAGGGCCATCAACCGTTTTAAGCCCTGACACCTGTACCCGGCATGGTCCTGTGCTTGTAACATCAGGCAATATGTCAATCTGATACACTTCTGAAGCGCGCCCATCGACAGGATCCAGGTATTACATGTCTTTTCCCCTCCTTCGTGCACTGGTGGTGATCCTCATCGCCTCGATTGGACTGAGTGCCTGTTCCCGGCCGGGTCTGCGGCCTGACGTACAGTCAACAGTAACGGTACTTGACTGGCAGCAAAGACAGATCCGTTTGAACGATATTCATCAGTGGGATGTGAGCGGACGGATCGCGATGCAGACGACAGATGATGCCTGGAGCGCTTCTATGGAGTGGCAACAATCCGGTGACAACTATGATATCAGGCTGTTTGGGCCACTGGGAGGCGAGGCCCTGTCGATCAAGGGGCAGCAAGATTTTGTGGAATTGACCAATGATGATGGCGAGATCTTTACGGCAGCAAGCGCCGCAGAATTGATCTATCGCCAGACCGGCTGGCGGGTGCCAGTTGATGGCTTGCGCTACTGGGTAAGGGCGCTTGCAGCCCCTCAAATACCAGCAGAACATTTTTTTAACCAGGGCGGCCGCTTGTCAGAATTACGCCAGTTGGACTGGATTGTTTATTATCAGGATTATCAGCAGGTCAATAATCTGGAAATGCCGCGTAAAATACGCCTGGAACACGGGCACTTCACGGTAAAATTGATACTCAGGGACTGGCAGCTTGAGAGACGTTTGAGTGATACCTGAAATGCCGGATAATTCCAGACAATACTGGCCAGCACCAGCCAAAATAAACCTGTTTTTGCACATTACCGGTCAACGTCCGGATGGTTACCATTTGTTGCAGACCGTTTTTCAGTTTCTGGATATACACGACCAGATAGGTTTCGAAATCAATACGACGGGTGAAATAGGATCCCGGCATCAGTATCCCGGTTTTAACCAGGAAGAGGATTTAACCATCCGCGCCGCCCGCTTGTTACAGGCGGTATCTGGATGCCAGCAGGGCGCAGATATTGAACTTATCAAGAACCTGCCGATTGGCGGTGGCATCGGCGGTGGCAGTTCTGATGCGGCAACCGTGTTGCTGGTATTGAACAAATTATGGAAGACCGGGCTCACTGAGGATGAATTGGCTCATCTTGGCCTGGAACTAGGTGCCGATGTACCGGTATTTGTTCATGGACATGCATGCTGGGCGGAAGGGGTGGGAGAGGAATTTCAGGCAATAGACCTGCCAGAACCGGTTTATTTATTGGTATATCCAAAAGTTCATGTCTCGACAGGGCAAATCTTCGGCGCAAGAGAATTGACACGCAACACATCCCCCATCAGAATTGCCGACTTTCTGGCGGGGCATGCCGGAAATGATTGTGAAGCGATGGTCAGGCAGCAGGTGCCAGAAGTTGATCGGGCCATGAGATGGCTTGAACAATATGCACCAGCCAGACTGACGGGCACCGGATCGTGTATATTTGCCGCCTTCGAAAGCCATGAAGTTGCCGAGCAGGCGGCCGATAATATGGATGATGATTGGCAATCATGGGTCACTCAAGGGCATAATCGCTCCCTGTTGCATCAAATGCTTGATGAAGTTTTTGGGTAACATACAATCGGTTTTATTGGGCCGTCGCCAAGCGGTAAGGCACCAGGTTTTGATCCTGGCATGCGCAGGTTCGAAAAGAATGGCACGACGCCATTCTTAACCGTGTCGATAGACACGGGCCCCGAAGGGGTGAGGTACAGGATGTACCGAATAATCCTGCCGGATTAAGGCAGGGTGAGAGACAGATCCAGAGTTTTTTGGGCCGTCGCCAAGCGGTAAGGCACCAGGTTTTGATCCTGGCATGCGCAGGTTCGAATCCTGCCGGCCCAGCCATTTTCAAGTCTGACCACTGACGGATTTCGCCATGGCCGAACACAAGATGATGCTCTTCACTGGCAATGCTCACCCCGAGCTCGCGAAGAACATTGCACACCATTTACAGCTCAGCCTTGGCTCCGCACTAGTCGGTAAATTTTCAGACGGTGAAGTCGCGGTCGAAATTGAGGAAAACGTCCGTGGGCAGGACATTTTTATCGTCCAGCCAACCTGCGCGCCCACCAACGATAACCTGATGGAATTAATGGTGATGATAGATGCGCTGAGACGCTCATCTGCACAGCGTATCACCGCCGTGATCCCGTATCTGGGTTATGCTCGCCAGGATCGTCGGCCACGTTCTGCGCGTGTGCCTATCACTGCCAAGGTGGTGGCTGACATGCTCGCAAGTGTACGCGTTGACCGTATCCTGACAGTGGATTTACACGCCGACCAGATTCAGGGTTTTTTTGCTATGCCGGTGGATAACGTCTATGCATCACCCATTCTGTTAGGTGATGTCTGGAAGCAGCATCACCAGGATCTGATGGTGGTTTCTCCCGATGTAGGCGGTGTGGTTCGGGCGCGCGCACTGGCAAAACGCCTGGATGAGGCCGATCTCGCTATTATTGATAAACGTCGTCCGAAGGCGAATGAAGCCAAGGTCATGAATATTATCGGTGATGTAGAGGGTCGAACCTGCGTTATTGTCGATGATCTGGTGGATACCGCAGGCACCTTGTGTGAGGCGGCAAGCGCCCTCAAGAGACATGGTGCGAACAAGGTAATCGCCTATTGTACCCACCCTGTCTTGTCCGGCCCGGCAGTAGAAAGGCTGGCGAATGCAGAGCTGGATGAGCTGGTTGTCACGGATACAATCCCCTTGAGCTACGCCGCCAAGCAGGTGTCGTCTATACGCCAGGTCAGTGTTGCCGAAATGCTGGCAGAAACCATGCGGCGGATTCACCTGGAAGAATCGGTTAGCTCGCTATATATGGATTGATTCCAGCTTTACGAAATCCCCTGATTTCCCTTATAAAATCGCCATAATCGCTTTAATTTCATGGCTTTTTCTATATAATTCGCCTCCCTCGCGGGGCAGCCGGTTGGCGTCCCCCCGATTTTCTGGCTGATTTGGTCGCGAATCAGTGATTCATAACCGTTGAGGTGAATTATGAGTGTAGATTTTACTGTTGAGGCGCAAGTACGCGCAGACATGGGGAAAGGTGCGAGCCGCCGCCTGCGTCATCAGGGCCTGGTTCCTGGGATCGTATACGGAGCAAGCAAAGACCCGCAATCAATTGCGCTGGACCATAATAAGGTTATTCAGCATATTGAACATGAGGCCTTCTTTTCTCATATCCTGGATCTGTCGGTTGATGGCAAATCCGAAAAAGTTGTTGTGAAAGATATGCAACGTCATCCGTCCAAAAGGGCCGTCCTGCACATGGATTTCCTGCGCGTTAGCGCCAAGGAAGCCATCCGCATGAATGTGCCATTGCACTTTACTGGTGAGGAAATTGCACCTGGTATCAAGACGGGTGGAGGCATTGTTTCTCACCTGGTGACTGATGTAGAAATCAGTTGTTTACCAAGCGATCTGCCTGAATATATCGAGATCGATATGAGCAGTATGAACGTTGGTGATTCATTGCATCTGAGTGATATTCAACTGCCGAAAGGTGTTGAACTGGTCGAGCTATCTCATGGTGAGGAGCACGATACAGCCATTGCCAATATCCATCTGCCTCGGGCAGCGGTAGAAGAGGAAGAAGTAGTTACCGCTGAAGAAGCTGGCGCTGAATCAGAGCCAGAATCCGAGGGTGGCGAATAATCCAATCAGGCTCATAGTGGGGCTGGGTAATCCCGGCCCCGAATATGAGCAGACTCCGCATAACGCGGGGTTCTGGTTTATTGATGAAATTCTCCGCAAGTATGGCGGCCAGCTAAAGCCAGACAGCAAGTTTCATGGTGAGGCAGGCAAGGTTCGAATTGCCGGCCATGAATGCTGGCTGCTAAAGCCGATGACCTTCATGAATCGCAGCGGCCAATCAGTCAACGCGTTGGCGAGCTATTACAAGATTGACGAGTCTGAAGTGCTGGTCGCCCATGATGAACTGGATTTCCCCGCCGGTAAGGTGCGCCTGAAAAAGGGCGGTGGTCATGGTGGGCACAATGGTCTGCGTGACATTATGCCGAGCCTTGGGAAAGACTTTTATCGTCTGAGAATCGGTGTTGGTCATCCCGGAGATCGTGAGCAGGTGACGAACCATCTACTTGGTCGGGCCAGCAAGAGTGTGATGGATGCCGCAGTCCAGGCAATTGACGACAGCCTTGGAGTACTGGAAATGCTGGTTGCCGGCGATACTGACAAGGCAATGCACGCCTTGCACACAGACAAGTAAGCAGGAAGGTTAAGCGATATGGGATTTAAATGTGGCATTGTTGGACTGCCCAACGTGGGTAAATCCACGCTTTTTAATGCCTTAACACGGGCAGAAATTGCCGCAGAGAATTACCCCTTCTGTACCATTGAGCCCAATGTTGGGATAGTGCCGGTGCCGGACACGCGTCTGGATAAACTGGCGGCCATTGCCAATTCGGCAAAGATCATTCCAACAACCATGGAGTTCGTGGATATTGCCGGCCTGGTTGAAGGTGCCTCAAAAGGTGAGGGGCTGGGGAACCAGTTTCTTTCCCATATCCGTGAAACCGATGCGATTGGCCACGTGGTACGTTGTTTTGAAGATGATGACGTTGTGCATGTCGCCGGTAAAACCCACCCCCAGGCCGATATCGAGGTAATCAACACGGAGCTGGCATTGGCTGATCTGGAGGCCGTTGAACGCGCTATACAGAAGGCCGCCAAGGCGTCCAAGGCAGGTGATAAACTGGAAAAGGCGCGTCTGGCCCTGTTTGAAAAAATTCGCGATCACCTGGATGAAGGCAAGCCGGTCCGCTCACTGGAATTGAGTGACTTGGAGCGTGAGTTGCTGATCGGGTTCAACCTGATTACGGCAAAGCCGACCATGTATATCGCCAATGTTGCCGAGGATGGTTTTGAGAATAATCCCTTTATCGATCAGGTGGAGGCGATTGCCGAAGAAGAAGGCGCTGTCGTAGTGGCTGTTTGTGCGGCAATTGAGTCGGAGATCGCCGTGCTGGATGACGACGAGAAACAGGAATTTCTGGATGATCTGGGGCTTGATGAACCGGGCCTCAATCGGGTAATTCACTCCGGCTACTCATTATTGGACCTGCAGACATTTTTCACTATTGGCCCAAAAGAGGCACGTGCCTGGACAATCCGCACGGGGAGCACAGCTCCGCAAGGAGCCGGCAAGATTCATACGGATTTCGAGAAGGGATTTATTCGGGCGGAAGTCATAGGCTACGAAGACTACATTGCCTGCAACGGGGAGAGCGGTGCGAAGGAAGCCGGAAAATGGCGTCTGGAGGGCAAGGAATACGTCATGCAGGAAGGGGATGTCGTACATTTCCGATTTAACGTATAACCTTGACAAGGCCCGGCCCAAACCGGACAATTCGCAGCCCTCGAAAGAGGCCGATATCAAAATATGGCTATGTAGCTCAGTTGGTTAGAGCACCGCATTCATAATGCGGGAGTCGGTGGTTCAAGTCCACCCATAGCCACCAT
>JAPHTU010000295.1 GCA_026196145.1 Gammaproteobacteria bacterium | reverse complement strand
CGCACCTTCATCCGCTTTATTCCACTGGAATTCCTGACATATCTGGATGGCAGTAAAAGACCCAGCGGCTGGCATGATCGCTGGTCAAACACGCGCGTAATCAATACAGGGAGCTCCGAACAACCATGAATGAATGTGCTGTCCCCAGGGTCGCCGATTACACTGGCGTCAAGATTATCGAATTGGCACCGGAAAACGGACTGGAAAATTACCAGCAGGCGATGGCAATCGCCAACGAACATGCAAGCACGCAGCTTGGTGAATTTATGCTGCTTTCCTGGTATGACCGGGACCGTGACTTTGAATCACCGCAGCACGCCAGCGAGTGCGAGGATCCTGCTGTCCCGGGTTACGTTGACTATGGACTTCACCATGGCGCAACCCTTAAAGTTGATTTTGAGCAGGGACGCTTTGTATTCTTTTACCTGCCACTCTAACCACAACTGAACGCATAGAGGACAAACCATGAAATTTAATCCCTGTAATGGCAAATGCACCGAAGCCGGCACCCACTGTGAGGGCTGCGGGAGATCACACGAGGATATTGCGGAAGTGGCTCAGCTGGTCAATGGCCTTGTCAGTCACGCACAGAAAAAAGCTTACGAGAACCCTGAAGAGTTCGCTCACTTCATTGAGCACAGCATCATGTATCACCTGCAACCACCTGAGTAGCCGAATCAGGTATTGGCTGTTTGATTTTCGCCATTACATCCTTGCCAAAGGCTTCTTCAAACTCATTATTGCTGACATAGCGGTAACCGAATACCTGGTCCCAGAATTCCGCACGTTCCATGCACAGGTAGAAAAACACCTTTTTATGCCAGGGTTTGAATGCCTGGTACATGGCAGAAAACAGTTTCACCTTGATCTCATCTGAATTGGATAACTTGCCATGTGGATCGGGCTGCAAATCGATCTGATGAATCCGGGTGGTTTCGCCACGTTCACGGATACGCTTCAGCACCGGCTTGATAAACGTCACTGCGCCAAAGGAAATGAATAACACCTCTGAGGTTTCGAAACGCTGCATTATCTGCCGTGCCACCTCGGGATAATCCTGCTCCCAGCCCTGATAATAAATCATCGGGTGAAAATGAAAGGCAACCTTGATACCCCGGTCAGCCACCTGGCGGGCGGCATCAAGCCGGTCTTGCAGCGAGGCGGTAAAATGCTCTTCATTGGCAATAACCGTTTCGGTATTCATGCTCCAGCTGCAAACAATATTTGGCGGCACATCAAGCTTGAGCAGTGGTGCCACATTGGCAGACTTGGTTTTAAACTCAAGCAGTATATCCGGGTGTTTTCGGGCAAAGTCACAGAGCATCTCAAGTGCTGAATTCTTATCCCCCCAGGCGAGTGAGTCCGAGGATTGCCCGGTTGTGATGTGATAGTAACGGCCCGGTTCCATCTCAATGGCCTGAAGCTTTTGCTCCAGGTCCTTATCCATGATGGCATTACCATCATAGAAAGTCTGAATCGTGCAATAGCTACAGCCGTAAAGACAGTTCTCGACGACATCGATATTTCTCAGGTTACAACACAGTGTTTTCTCGGATGCCACCGGACACCAGCCCAGTATCTTTTTGTCTGACGAGGCCTGCTTTAATTTCAGTTTCGGCCTTTGAGGTTGCGGCAGATTTTCTTCTGGATAGTGAGTTGGCTGCGAACGCAATTGATTAACCCTGTCATCCAGGGCCGCCAGTATTTTCTTCTTTCTCTGTGGCCCGGTGATGCCATCAGAAATACTCTCTTCAAGCTCGGCCCACCAGGCATGCACAGAACCCAGTTGCCATAATTCCAGATCACGGGCGATTGTTGTCAAATTTCGAATATCCTGTGCCGTCATACGATACTCAACCGCACAGTCCTTGATAGCCTGCTGTTCACGTTCATTCAGTAACGGGAAAAAGGTCTGCTCAATATTCGCGGAAAACTTTTCGAGATAATCTGTATGAGAATTATTCATTGGGGTACAGCATAAAGCATCTGGACGGGATTGTTTGAACGTTGGCCTGTAACGTTAAACCAGGCCATTGACCTGTAACACCTTGTATATCTTCTTGCTGCTTTTGGCCAGGCGTTTTAAATCGCCAAAATTGGGGATATCCCCCTGCTCCAGCCGATACTCCCAGTTCTCAATTTCCATTTCCAGGTATTCCAGCAGTTTCATGGAGCAACCCTTGCTGCACCCCTCGCATAACTGCGCCTCAGGCATATCAAAGGGTATGGCCTGCCTGATCTGCGCAATAAGCTCGCGCATGGCAACTGGGGTTTTTGGCTTCATATTCTTCGGCGTTGAACTGAATATATCCGCTTCATTTAAGCAAAATACAGCCTATTATTAAACAACAAGCGACTACGCACAGGCACGCAGTGGATACTTTCTTTATCAGTTATCTAATCCTATGGCTGGCATTGTGTGCCCTGGCAATCGCACTTTCTGTCACTAACAGAAGCAAGCTATCGTTCAGCTGCAGCGGCTACTGGCCGTTCCTGTTTGTGCACTGGAAATGGATAACGTTCGTTATTGCCACAACCGGCATGACTGTCATCGCACCCTATACCGGAGATCCCACATGGGATTATTTTGACGCATTATTCATGTCGATACTGACCTATATCACGGCACCCTGGGCCATAGGCACCATCTATCAGGGCATGCGGGGCAGACAGCCGTTAGTACTGGTTTATATAGCCGCCTGCGCATGGCTGTTCACGGCAAGCTGGTCGTACGATTTATACATCCTGCTGCGTGACGGTGAATACCCACATACCTGGTGGAGTAATATGATGCTGTCCTCCATACTTTATGTCTGTGCCGGCCTGATGTGGAACCTGGAATACTGGCCAGACACTGGCGTCAAGTTCGCCTTTATGCGGCATGACTGGCCACGCAAAATACCGGAAGATAACTTTTTGAGGATATTCCTGTTTGCCCTGCCTTTTATGATTTTAGTTGCGGCCCTGATTCTGGCATTCGTGATACCGGTCCCCGGGTTATCCATGTAGCCAATACACCGGGCCATGGTTACTTCCACAAACCGTCACATCTGAAGGTAACGTGATCCAGCCAGTTTAGCGTACTACAAACATGAAGCTGGTTATGATGATACCGATGGCAGCAATCCAGCTACCGGCTATACGAACCATGATCTTCGCCAGACGTGCATTCGATATCATGGCCAGCCTGGAAGCGCTGCCATGTACCACAACACCCCCGATAATGGCGCCTATGGCAAACATAACCGGACTCTCGGCATGTGGTTCCATGGTTGTTAACTCTAGCCCCGTCACCAGTCCGGTAACCGCAACAATGAACAACAGGGTAGACCGGGTAATTTTGAAACTGCTGGCAACCAGTATCCCAAGGATAACCATCATGGAACGACTTAAATAAACAACCAGCCAGCCATCCAGATTCGCCAGCGCGACAACTGTACCGGTTATAATCCCTAGCACGATAGCCGGTTGCGCCAAGGCAGCCACATGCTCTCCCGTGTCACTCTGACTCACCAACAGGGCACATGCGGTCAGGGTCAGCACATATTGCACGTTGAGCAGGATGTGCAACATGCCATCGTATATCAATTCGGCACTGCCGAAACCGCCATGCGCAAGCAGCGCGGATGGATTCAGCAGTAATACCAATCCGAAAAGACAAGCCTTGATTATCGAACTCATGCGAGCAGAAAATAACCACCTACCATGGCGATCAGGACACCGGCCGAACGCACGGCCCAGTAACCGGCAGGCCAGCGAACGAGCAAACCGAATGTAATACCGCTGATATGTAGCATGCCGGTAGCCAGGACAAAACCTATGCTATAGGCAAACGGGTTAGCGGCATCAGGTAATTCAGTGCCATGCGCATGCCCGTGAAAGACGGCGAATACAGAAACGATAATTGCAGCCATCCAAATGGGCGGCTTAACAGCAAGCGCAACCATTAAGCCAAGGACTATTGCCGAACTCGCGATACCGATTTCCACGGCCGGGATAGGCACCCCAACGACTCCAAACGCGCCGCCTATAGCCATAACAAGTGGGAAGGCAACTGGCAGAACCCAGATCGCGGGCCTGCCAAGAAATGCCCCCCACAGGCCGACAGCGACCATTGCCACGACATGATCCCAGCCTAATATAGGGTGCATAAAGCCACTAGTGAATCCACCGCTAAGTCCACCACCCACGTGGGCAAATGCAACCGCAGGAATTAACAGGAAAAAACCTAAAGAAATTTGCGTAAGTTGTTGCAATGTACACTCCGTCACGTTGGCTACGTATTTCGCCATATAAATTTTCACAAAACAATGCCTACAAAAAGGTGAGAACGTCTTTCTTCCCAACCATCCGGTTCAATCCTTCTCCGGCAATAGCGCTGCCCAGTCGAAACCCATATCACCCACTGCCATAAACTCCGGATTCAGCAAGGAATCCTTGGTGTTATAACGCATGGGGTTCATATCCAGCGTAACCAGGTGGCCACCTGCTGCCTCCACGATGGCCTGGGCAGCAGCGGTATCCCACTCCGAGGTCAGACCAAAACGAGGATAGACATCTGCTGCACCTTCCGCCACCAGGCACATCTTGAGTGAGCTACCCATAGCAAGCAGTTCATGCTCGCCCAGCTTGTAGAGAAAGACGTTGAGTGAATCGCCACGATGGGAACGACTGCCTGCCACGGTGGGTTTATCTGCCGGGAAGCCCCGTACGTGAATCGGCATTTTCTCTCCCCCGTCCCGCCGCTTCCAGGCACCCTGCCCTTCACTGGCAGCGTAGGTGACATCTAGTACCGGCGCATACACGACACCCATGACCGAGCGGTCACCCTCGATAAGTGCGATATTGACGGTGAACTCGCCGTTGCGTTTAACAAACTCGCGTGTGCCATCCAGCGGATCAACCAGCCAGTAGGTCTGCCATGCCTGGCGAGTAGCATAGGGGATGCTGGCTGATTCTTCCGAGACAACCGGGATGTCAGGCGTCAGCTTGCCAAGCCCCTCGATAATGGCATGGTGGGCGGCCATATCAGCCGCGGTCAGCGGTGAGTCATCATCCTTGTGCTCGACTGAAAAATCGGTTTCATAGATTTTCAGTATCTCTTTACCCGCTCGAACACTGATGTCGGCGACATCGTCTAGTAAATGGCCATAGTCAGTCATTGCTGCATTCCCTTGCCTGTTTGAGCAAACCGCAATCGCGTGAAGAGTTTGCCCTCAAAACGTCCCTTGAGAAAAATCTGGCCGGCATCATAACGTATTTGCCAGCCGGGTTGTTGTGAAGGGTGAACATCCAGCAGTTGCAAATAGGCGTCCGGGTAGTTGACCTGCAATGACAGGTTTAGCGGGTAGTAACCGTCCAGAAAGCGCCGCATAAACGGGCCGTTGACCATCTCAAATTGCGCTTGCATGCCCTGGTGCTTGAGTGGATGAAATACCCGGCTTTCCGCGCGCAGGCAAATCCTTGAGCCCGCTTGCACCTGCCGAACTATTACGCGATCACCCTCGCTCCACGCCTGTTTGATTTGCTGAAATTCGGTTACCTGTAGTTTTCTGATGCGTTGCGGATGAAACACAATCTCCAGCTTTTCAACCCGGTCCAGGTTTTCATGGCACTGACTGACTTCAGCCCAGCCGGTAGCAATGCTTTGCCTGGTCAGGGTGATGTGCATGGATTGGTGGTGTTCAGACTTGACCGCCTTGGTGGGAATAAAGACCAGTTCACCCTCATTCACGACCTGGGCGGGATGCTCCTGTTCGGATTCCAGCCACTGCAGCTGCTGCGGGGTAAATTGCCCCCACAGCCCTGTTGCCCAGCTCAATAACAGGCAACATAAGATATACTGTTTTGATCTCTTTTCAGGCATTTAACGTTTTATACCTATGATTGACTGGCAACATATCGATACCGTTTTTCTGGATATGGATGGCACCCTGCTGGACCTGTATTTCGATAACCACTTCTGGCAGGAGTTTATACCGAAACGCTACGCCGAGGAGCACGGCCTTTCCTACGCCGAGGCCGATAAAATCATGCAGGAAAAATATCGTCGTGTGGTCGGCACCATGGACTGGTATTGTGTGGACTACTGGACCGAGCAATTATCGTTAGATATTGAGGCGCTAAAACGCGAGG
>JAPHTU010000043.1 GCA_026196145.1 Gammaproteobacteria bacterium | reverse complement strand
GATGGTGTATTCACCTAGTTTTCGCACGAATGGCAACATCAACATCCCGTCGATCCTGTCTACCTGTTGTGGATCGCGGAACTCCTCGATTCCGATCTCCATTTCGATATGTCCTTCCGGCGGCTGTGCGACATAAGTACCGAAGATACGGTCCCACCATGGCAGATTAAAACCAAAATTAGAGTTGGCCATTGGTGCATGAACGGAATGATGAACCCGGTGCATGTCGGGCGTGACAACAAACAGCCTTAACACACGATCGATCTTTTCCGGGATGTAGATGTTGCCGTGATTAAACATCGCGGTGGCGTTTAACAGTACCTCGAATATCACAACCGCTACGACAGCCGGCCCCAGTAATATGATGGTGGCAAACTTGATTAACATGGACAGAATGATTTCCAGCGTATGAAAGCGAGCGCCCGTCGTGAGGTCGTAGTCGAGGTCGGCATGGTGCACCCGGTGCAGGCGCCACAATACCGGAATGGCATGCACCATGACATGTTGTAGATAAATGACAAAATCCATCACGATAACAGCGACCACGAAGGATACGATATACGGTAATTCGTAATTATTGAGTAATCCCCAACCTTTTTCCTGCGTAGCCAGGGCGACACCAACGGCAGCCGCTGGAAACAGCAGGCGTAGAATAATGGTATTAAGGAAAGTCAGGCCCAGATTATTGGTCCATCGTAATGCCTTTGATACCGTCAGTTGACGCCTTGGAGATGCAATTTCCCACAGCGCTATGATTGCGAGCACGCCAAAGAAAAAGCTCAGGCGTATAGCCACTTC
Source organism: Gammaproteobacteria bacterium (assembly GCA_026196145.1). GTDB lineage: Bacteria > Pseudomonadota > Gammaproteobacteria > JAJDYQ01 > JAJDYQ01 > JAJDYQ01. Next base: position 8,278 of record JAPHTU010000043.1, on the reverse strand, counting down.
GTGGCCCACTATCAAATCCGTCACTAGTCTGCCCTCAATAATTAACAGCAATCACACTGCTTATTCATTACATGTGGTCCAGGTAATTCAATTCTCCCCAATCCACGCAGCTGGCAATAGTACTTTTTCAACACCTCACATCGGTCTTTTGACGATATACCTTCAGAATTTACGGCTACAAATATTGCTGCTACCCACAATATAGCCAGCAGCCCTAGAATCATATAAACCATACTATAAACTCCTATATTCAATTAATCGCTTGATTACTAGATTAGCGGATGCTTAACATATGTCAACTAATAATATTGAGCATATCCTTTTTAATCAGCTTACCCGGATTTTCCAAGTCAAGATAAACTTTAACCGTATGATATTGTTAGTGTTTCTTGGTCGTGGAGATAGTTATACTGAATCACTGGCTCATCCAGTGGGAATTCCATTGAAGGGCCGTGCACTCTTTAACCCAGCTTTAAAGGTACCTTGATCTAAATCACCACAATACGGCCGGTTATTACATCAATTTTGTACTAACCTTCATTAAATTGAACATAATTCAATTATTGGTATCTGAACCTCTATTCAGAGCTTTACTAACCATGTCGGAACGTTCATATGTTTGATGCCGTGGTAATACTAGGTCTTTTGTTAATGCTGGCTGTACTGGCATATCACCGTATGCCGCTGTGGTTACATGCAGTCGTGGTATTGGGATTTGTATGGACAAACTGGCTGCTACTTGACCAGTCCCGGTTATCTCTCGTCATCGCTATCGCGATAAGCTTGCTGGGTATGGCCCTGATACTGACGCCTGCAAGGCGGCTTATCTTCACGCGAACCGTCTTTCGCTTGTTTAAAAAGGCATTACCCAAGATGTCTGAAACCGAGCGTATAGCCCTGGAGGCTGGTGATACCTGGTGGGATGCCGAGTTATTTACCGGTAAACCCGACTGGAACCAGTTACTGAAGGTAGAGACTGCACAGTTAAGCCATGAGGAACAGGCCTTCCTCGATGGTCCGGTCGAGGAACTATGCAAACTTATCGATGACTGGGAGATAACCCATGTTCATCGCCGTATTCCCGATCCGGTATGGAATTTCATGAAGCATGAACGCCTGTTTGGCATGATCATTCCAAAGGCCTACGGTGGACTGGAGATGTCTGCCCTCGCCCATTCGCAGGTTGTCATGAAGCTGGCGTCCAGAAGCGTCAGTGCCGCGGTAACGGTGATGGTACCCAATTCTCTGGGGCCGGCAGAATTACTGTTGCAATACGGTACAAAGGCGCAGAAAGATTATTATTTACCACGCCTGGCCACGGGCATTGAAATCCCCTGCTTCGCACTGACCGGACCAGAAGCCGGCAGTGATGCCAGTTCGATACCGGATACCGGTGTGGTTTGTTATGGTTCTCATGAAGGCCAGGACAACGTGCTGGGCATACGCCTCAACTGGCGCAAACGCTACATCACGCTGGGACCCGTCGCCACACTGCTGGGCCTGGCATTTAACCTTCAGGACCCTGATAACCTGCTTGGCAAGGGAATTGAACCGGGTATTACCTGTGCACTGATACCAACCAGTACCGATGGTATTTCGATCGGCAGGCGCCATTATCCCATGAACCAGGCGTTTCAGAATGGTCCGAATGAAGGCCATGATGTTTTTATACCAGTCGACTGGATTATCGGCGGGCCTGAGCAGGCCGGCGAAGGCTGGAAGATGCTAGTGGAATGCCTGGCAGCCGGCCGTGCCATATCGCTACCTTCCTTGTCTGTCGGTGGCGCCAAGCTGGCAAGCCAGGCGGCAGGCGCCTACGCAAGAATTCGTGAGCAATTTGGCCTGCCTATCGGGAAATTTGAAGGCATTGAGGAAGTGCTGGCGAGAATTGCGTCCAACACCTATATGATGGACGCAGCCAGAACGCTGACACTTACAGCGCTTGATAATGGCCACCACCCTTCAGTTATCTCGGCCATGGTTAAACAGCAATTGACCGAACGTATGCGTGTATCGATCAATGATGCCATGGATATCATGGGCGGTGCCGGTATTTCCATGGGCCCCAGGAATCTGTTCGCACGTGTTTATGAGGCACTGCCTATCAGTATTACCGTTGAAGGTGCCAATATACTGACCCGTAACCTGATTATCTTCGGGCAGGGGGCAATACGCGGCCATCCCTATGTCTATACAGAGATGATGGCGGCAGCAAATGACAATGCCCGGACAGGCTTGCGCGATTTTGACAAAGCTGTATTTAGACATATTGGTATGGTTATCAGCAATGCGGTTCGTAGCCTGTGGCTAGGTATCACCAATGGGCGTACCGCCAGAATGCCGGTAAATTCGGAAGCATTACGCTACTTGCAACAACTGAACCGTATGAGTGCTGCGTTTGCCCTGGTAGCGGATGCCTGCATGTTAACGCTGGGCTCTGAACTCAAACGCAAGGAGCACATATCTGCACGCCTTGCCGATGTCTTTAGTTATCTCTATCTGGCCTCTGCCACGATCAAGCGCTTTGAGGAACAGGGCGCCCAGCCCGAGGATGGCGCATTATTAAGGGCCGCCTGTCACTATACCTTTTACCAGATACAGGAAAGTCTGCATGGAGTTATACGTAATCTACCAAATACTTTTATTGCCGCCCTGCTCCGCTGGCTGGTATTCCCTAGAGGTCGCGCCTATAGCGCACCCTACGACCACTTCCTGCATGATGCCGCTTCGATCCTGCTGTCTCCGTCCGAGTCACGCAATCGCCTGATTGAGGGCATATATATAGGCGAGTATGCAGATGACCAGACTGCCCGCCTGGAACATGCATTAACCCGGGTTATTGCCGCCGAACCCGCAGAAAGAAAACTCAAGGAAGCCATCCGTGAAGGCATTATTGCCAAATCGAGAAACAAGGACGAATTTATTGCACACGTTGAAAGACTTGGGTTATTGTCTGACGATGAATTACAACGCATCAAGCGTGCGCGTGCTGCCAGACTGGATGTCATTCAAGTGGATGACTTTCCCCCGGATTTAGGCCTGTCGACACCGGAATATGTTGACGAACGGGAAGAGCAAAGCGCATGAGTAATCTCCCGGTTGGCAATCTACAAGGGCGCACCGTCAATGTAGTAGATGGTGCGCGCACACCGTTCCTCAAGGTCATGAATAAACCGGGCCCCTTTACTGCAAGTGATCTTGCTGTTCATTGCGGAAGCACATTGCTGTCGCGCCAGCCCTTCCCCGCCGATGCCTTTGATGAAGTCATCGTGGGATGTATCGCCCCGGGTGTCGATGAGGCGAATATCGCAAGAATTATTGCCTTAAGACTGGGTTGTGGAAAATCAATGCCCGCCTACAGCGTTCAGCGCAATTGCGCCTCCGGCATGCAGTCGCTGGATAATGCGGCACTGGATATTGCTACAGGTCGTGCTGACCTCGTGCTTGCCGGCGGCACCGAGGCGATGAGTTATTCCCCCATCGTCTACAACAAACAGATGGCGACCTGGTTAGGCGAGTTGGGGGGTGCGCGGTCATTACTAACAAAATTAATCACGATAACTAAATTAAGACCATCCATGCTGAAGCCTGTTATCGGCCTGCTACGAGGATTGACTGATCCGTTCACGGGCCTATCGATGGGGCAAACAGCAGAAAATCTGGCGCATCGATTCAAGATCAGTCGTGAACAGATGGACAACTATGCGATTCGCTCCCATGAGAACCTTGCCAGGGCTCTCGACAATCACTTGCTGGATGAAATCGTTGAACTCATTGATACGAGTGGCACTGTATATACAGAAGATAATGGACTCAGACGGGAGTCAAGCATAGAAAAGCTTGCCATGCTAAGTCCCGTATTTGACCGAAAGTTTGGTCACATCACCGCCGCTAATAGTGCACAAATTACCGATGGTGCGGCCTTGTTGATCCTTGCCAGTGATGATGCCGTTGCCAAATACTCATTACCCGTGCTGGGCCGTATTACCGATGTACAGTGGGCAGGGCTGGATCCTGTACATATGGGCCTGGGTCCAGTTCATGCCGCGACCCCCATATTACAACGCCATCAATACGGGCTGGATGAAATTGATTATTGGGAGATCAATGAAGCATTTGCAGCACAGGTACTGGCCTGTATAGCAGCCTGGAAAGATTCCGACTATTGCATTAACGAGCTGGGGCTTGCTGAGCCTCTGGGCGAGCTTGGGTTATCCCGACTGAATATAGATGGCGGTGGTGTTAGCCTGGGGCATCCGGTAGGAGCCAGTGGTGCACGCATCGTGTTGCATGCACTCAAGGTGCTTGAACGCAATAATGAAAAACGCGCCATTGCCACACTCTGCATTGGCGGTGGTCAGGGTGGTGCAATGTTACTGGAGCGCCAGGGATGACACCTGACACTGACTACAGACACTGGCAACTGACGCGTGATAACAGGAATATTGCCTGGCTGATATTTGATAAGGCTGATTCATCAACCAATGTACTTTCCAGTGAAGTACTGACAGAACTGGACCATGTCCTTGAGCAACTCGAAGTAGATTTACCTCATGCCCTGGTCATTAAATCCGCCAAGCCGGCAGGATTTTGCGCTGGTGCAGATGTTGAAGAATTTACCCTGATCAGGAGTTACGATCAGGCGCATACACATATTCGCCGCGCACAGTCGATATTTGATCGCCTGGAAAACCTCGCCTGCCCCAGCTTATGCGTTATCCACGGTTATTGTCTTGGTGGTGGCCTTGAACTGGCGCTTGCCTGCCATTATCGAATTGCGGAAGAAAGTACAGGCACAAGGATTGGATTGCCTGAGGTCAAACTTGGCATTCACCCCGGCTATGCTGGCAGTGTCAGATTAACGCAGTTGATTGGCGCTCCCGCTGCCATGCAAATGATCCTGACTGGCAGAACCATTAGCGGAAAACAGGCCGTGAAAAATGGGGTGGTTTCACATGCCGTGCCTGCCAGGTTGCTTGACAGCTCAGCCGCACAATTCATCCATCGACTGCCCAAACGCCCCAGGGCACGTGGATGGAAAAAGCTAACCAACAACGCCCTGTTTCGACCACTGCTCGCTAAAGTATTTCTTTCCGGCCTGAGGAAGAAAGTCAGCCCTGAGCATTACCCTGCCCCATATGCTCAAGTCGATGTCTGGCGCCAGCATGGCGATAATCCTGAGGCAATGAAACATGCCGAGGCAGAGTCCGTTGCCCGCCTGGTCGTCAGTCCTGTTGCGCAAAACCTGATACGCCTGTTCTTTTTACAAAATCGCCTGAAGGATGCGGCCAAACAAACGGACTTTATGGCACAGCATGTACATGTCGTCGGAGCAGGCATCATGGGGGGAGATATTGCTGCATGGTGCGCACTACGGGGACTGAAAGTCACGCTACAGGACAGGGATATCAATTCAATCGCCCCTGCTATCAAACGTGCCAACCGGTTATTCAGAAAAAAACTGCGTGTCTCGCATGATATACGTCATGCAAATGACCGCCTGATACCCGATGTGCATGGTCATGGAATCGCTGGTGCAGATGTCATCATCGAGGCCATTTATGAAGATCTGGATGCCAAACAGCAACTGTTTTCCATGTTGGAGGAAAAAGCCAAACCGGCTGCTATTCTGGCAACCAATACCTCCAGTTTACGCGTAGAAGCCATCGCTGAAGCCTTGCAAAATCCTTCTCGATTGGTTGGCATCCATTTTTTCAATCCGGTGGCACAAATGCAGTTGGTTGAAATCGTTATTGGACAGCAAACAGACACCCTGTCCCTACAACAGGCATCCGCGTTTACCCGGCAAATCAGCAAGTTACCATTGCCCGTCAGGAGCAGTCCCGGATTTCTCGTCAATCGCGTACTTATGCCCTATCTATTAGAGGCGGTTACCGCGTTCAATGAAGGGATATCCGGACCAGTCATTGACCAGGCAGCGAGAAACTTTGGTATGCCGATGGGGCCAATTGAGCTGGCAGATGCGGTCGGATTGGATATCTGCCTGCATGTGGCCGAAATCCTGTCGCGTGATCTGGGGGCAGAAGTCCCACCAATACTACGTTCCCTGATAGACAAGGGAACATTGGGCAAGAAAACCGGGGAGGGTTTCTATCGTTACTTCAAGGGAAAGTCCCATGTCCAACAGGTGTCGAATGACAAAATACCGCCGGAACTTACCGATCGGCTGATACTGCGGTTGATCAATGAAGCCATGCAATGCCTGCATGAAGGTGTTGTTGAAGATCCTGACTTGATTGATGCCGGTATCGTGTTCGGTACCGGCTTTGCCCCCTTTCATGGCGGCCCCATGCAATACGCAGCGACGCTCGGTACAGCTGAAATCAGGAATTTGCTAAAAAAATATGAAACCCGGTTCGGACCCCGGTTTAAGGCTTCGGAGGGCTGGTAGTTATGTCCGGGACAATTCCGCTGTAGTTACATGGTATGTGTCGGGCGGTCAGATTCCAGCGCACCTGCCAGGAACCCTTCAATTTTATTTTTCGTGATGCCCTTGTCCTGTTCACCAAACTGCACACCAATACCTGCCTGCCGGTTGCCCTGGGCTCCCTTGGGGGTAACCCAGACGACTTTACCCGCTACCGGTGTCTTTTCCTTGGAGTCCATCAGGGTGACCAGCATGAAGACCTCATCACCCAGTTTATAGTTGGCCTTGTTGGTTGGAATAAATAACCCACCATTACTAATGAATGGCATATATGCAGCATATAACGCCGCCTTGTCCTTGATGGAAAGTGACAATAAACTTTGCATGCCTGCAGCCATACCTGTATCCCCTTGTTCAGGCTGCCAGTACAGCCCATCGTGAAAATATCTGTTCGAGAAACAACTCTCGATTCAGGTTATTATCAATCTCTAGCGCAGATTTATCCAGAAATTCTGCGTAATTAAAGAGTTTTTTCAAGTCTATTCTATCAAACGAAATTTTCAAGTTTTTCAGGAAATTACCGCTAATATCAGATGTAATTTCATCATTAAACCTTGATTTGACGAGTAGGCCCACCAGATTTTGTAGCCACCTGATCAATTGTGCTGCATCAGCATCACGCCATTTGGCCGTAATTGTCACCATATCAGCGCGCTGCTCCATCAACCCGGTTAAATCCATCAATAGCTGGCGATGATGTTCAAGCCAGTCATTTTCAGCTGCCTGGTACGCTGAAAGGGGTGCGCCATGGGTAAGCAATAGATACTCCTGATAGTCTTCTATTCCCTGCTCACGTAACCAAATCCCTGCCTCTTGCCTATCAGGTACCGTTAACGGCACATGGTGGCAGCGGCTCCGCACGGTTTGAGACAATCGACCATAATTGTGAGTTATCAATATAATCAAGGTGTTACCAGAAGGCTCTTCAAGCGTTTTCAGCAGCGCATTCGCTGCAGCTACCGTCATCAGCTCCGCGGGGTTAATAAGTGCAATCTTGATACCTGATACCTGTGACGTCAGAGAAAGCCTTGCCGACAAATCACGGATCTGGTCAACGGATATCTGTTTTTTATCTTCTGCAGGGGAAATCACCATCACATCCGGGTGTGAGCCCGCATCCAGGAATTTTTCATATTTATTAGACAGCGAGTGTTTTTTAAGCGCTAAATAAACCAGACAGTTCGCCAGGTGTCGCTTGCCTACGCCTTCTGGCCCGCTAAAAAGTATAGCGTGAGGTAATCGTTGTTGATCGAGAGCATCCTGCAATCTCTGCATCTGCGTCCGCTGCCAGGCATACGGGCTAAATTGACTCATATTGGTCGATTGATCACGATTTTCATCGCTCAAATATATCATGTAATGACACGGGCTGATGAATCCGCATATCGCTAATTTTCTTTGCCAATTAGCACGCTAATACCTACAATTGCGGCTTGGTTCGGTGATATACTTCTGCGAATTCGACGCGCTTGAGTGCGGGCGCATGAATAAAAAAAGCACCGAATAAACTACGGAAATACTTAAGGAAATTAGCCGAATGAGCGAAGCACCAGTTGATAAGCATATTCTCAGGAAACTGGTACCTATTAATGCCCTGAACCCGGAGCATTTTTCCGAATTAATTGGAAAGGTTACTACCGACAAGATAACCAAGGGGCGCTATGCCTTTAAAAAAGGCGACAATGACAAGAAATCCGTCTACATCATTGAGGGTGTAGTTGAATTACTCAATGAATCCGGTGATGTACTCAAAAGCGTGAAGGGTGGAGAAGAAGATGCCAATCACCCGTTAGCACCTTTACAACCCAGACAGCTCAGTGCACGCGTGCT
>JAPHTU010000240.1 GCA_026196145.1 Gammaproteobacteria bacterium | reverse complement strand
TTGAGCAACTTATTACCACTGTACATGAGATTGAGGAGGCGAAAAAATCTATAGACTGGCCAATCATATTACAGTCGCAGCCCACCATCGATAATCCAGCGATTGAGTTAATACCCCGGGAATCCAAATACGATATAAAGCCAACACGCCTGTCCCGCCTGGCCAGCGCAGACTGGAAAAGGCTTGTGAGCTGGCTACAAAATGATGGTTTTAATACAGGTGAGAGGCTCATATTCAAGCAATTGAAACAGCTGCCTGAACAGGATAAGACGGTCAGAACACTAGATGCAGGATAACACATCGGGTTTTTCTACGTTCTTTTGTACAGGCAATGCATTACTAATGTCAGCATGCCATAATAAAGTATCAAAGCTTGACTACATATTCATTAAGGTTAATTAACCATGCCGCTAATAAATGACGGAGAAGACAGTTCCAGGTTTGGTGCGTATATAAAACTCATCGGTAATATCGGTGCACTAACATCAAGTTACTTACTTATGGCTGTTGGCGCGCTGTCATTATTGATGGCTGCCTATCATGCATGGAGTCTGTATATAGACCCCAATACAATTAGCGTCTTTACTGATGCATTCGTGCGGACAGCGTTTTCAAACGAACAACACAATGCGAGCGACATTGAATCTTATCGACTCATGTCATGGCCTGTCGTGATTTTCCTGCTGCTAATACAGGCAAAAATCGGCATATGGGCTGTTGATGCTGCTGTACACCTGCTCGACACAATCCAGCGGGAGAAAAAAGAAGCGGAAGACTAATACAGGCTTCAGGTTTACTCTTTTTACCTTCACCAAATACCCTGCTTGTCTATAATTCCCAATATAACAAGGAGAAAAGGATGACTGAATCCATCATCTGGTTTGAAAAACTGGGTATACAGGACGTGGGCCAGGTTGGTGGTAAAAATGCCTCTCTGGGAGAGATGATCTCCAATCTGGGCAGCCATGGCGTACGGGTACCCAATGGCTTCGCCACTACCGCAAAGGCCTATCGTCAGTTCCTGCTACATGAAGGGCTGGCCGACCGGATCAACAAATTACTGGATACGCTGGATGTCGATAATGTCATCAAACTGGCGGAAACCGGCCGCACGATCCGGCAATGGATACTGGATACACCGTTCCCCCAGGTACTCGAAAATGACATCAGGACTGCCTATGAACAGATGATGTCCGATAATGAGTGCGCCGTTGCCGTGCGTTCTTCAGCGACTGCAGAGGACCTGCCGGACGCCTCGTTTGCCGGACAACAGGAAACCTATCTGAATGTCACCGGCCTGGATAATGTCATCGCGGCCATCAAGTCGGTTTTTGCCTCTCTTTACAATGACCGCGCCATAGCCTACCGGGTACACCAGGGTTTTGATCATAACAAGGTAGCGCTGTCCGCCGGCGTGCAGCAAATGATACGCAGTGATCTGGCAGCGAGCGGCGTAATGTTCACACTCGATACAGAATCCGGGTTTCGTGATGCCGTTTTTATTACCGGTGCCTGGGGACTGGGAGAAACTGTCGTGCAGGGCGCGGTGAATCCTGATGAGTTCTATGTCTACAAACCTGCATTGCGTAACAACAAGCAGGCTATCTTAAGTCGCAATCTTGGCAGTAAGGCCATCAAGATGGTCTATGCCGACGAAACTGCCCATGATGCATCTATCAAGACCGTTGATGTCGATGAATCAGAGCGCCAGCAGTTTTGTCTTTCTGACGAACAGGTGGAGACACTGGCGCGCTATGCCGTGACCATCGAAGACCATTATCAACGCCCTATGGATATCGAATGGGCACTGGATGGCAATGACAATCAGCTATATATCGTACAGGCCAGGCCGGAAACCGTGGAAAGTCGCAGCAGCGCGAACGTTATTGAGCGATATAACCTGAAAGAAACCGGCAGTCTCCTGGCCGAGGGCCGTGCTATCGGCCAGCGCATAGGCGCTGGCAAGACACGCATCATCATGTCGGTTAACGAGATGAGCCGTGTCGAACCTGGCGATGTGCTGGTGACCGATATGACCGACCCGGACTGGGAACCCATTATGAAGCGTGCCGCAGCTATCGTTACCAATCGCGGTGGCCGCACCTGCCATGCCGCTATTATCGCGCGTGAGCTCGGCATTCCGGCGATTGTCGGTTGCGGCGATGCCACTGACAAGTTGCCGGATAATGACCCGGTCACCGTATCCTGTGCCGAGGGGGATACCGGTTTTATTTATGAGGGTGAACTGGATTTCGAGATTGTTCGCACCGATACCGGTGATATGCCGGAATTACCGACAAAAATCATGATGAATATTGCCAATCCAGGCAGGGCCTTCGCCTTCTCACAATTACCCCATGCCGGTGTTGGTCTGGCGCGCCTGGAATTTATCATCAACAACATGATCGGCATTCACCCCAGGGCGCTGCTTGAATTCGAACTGCAGGAGGCTGAACTGCAACAGTCCATCCTGCAGAAAACCGCCGGTTATAAAGACCCGGTCAGCTTTTATGTCGATAAACTAACCGAAGGCATCAGTACATTGGCCGCGGCATTTAACCCCTACCCGGTCATCATCAGGCTGTCGGATTTTAAATCCAATGAATATGCCAACCTGATGGGTGGTGACAAATTTGAACCCGAGGAAGAAAACCCGATGATTGGTTTTCGTGGCACATCACGCTACCTGTCAGATGATTTCCGGCCCAGCTTTGAACTCGAGTGTCGTGCGCTGAAAACCGTACGTGATGCCATGGGACTGACCAACGTTGAGGTCATGGTGCCATTTTGCCGTACCCTTGAAGAGGCGCAGGCTGTAGTTTCCTTACTGGCTGAAAACGGCCTCAAACGTGGCGTTAATGGGCTGCGCATTATCATGATGTGCGAAATTCCGTCCAATGCATTACTTGCCGATGAATTTCTCGAGTACTTCGATGGTTTTTCCATCGGATCCAATGATATGACCCAGCTCACACTGGGTCTCGATCGGGACTCCTCCCTGATTGCCAACCTGTTCGATGAACGCAATCCGGCACTAAAGAAGCTGCTAGGCATGGCTATTCAGGCCTGCCACAGACAGGGAAAATATATCGGGATCTGTGGCCAGGCGCCCTCTGACTACCCGGATTTTGCCTACTGGTTGATGGACCAGGGCCTGAGCAGTATTTCGTTAAACCCGGATACCGTCATTGATACCTGGCTTCATCTTGCAGGCAATCACAACTGAATCTCATAATTTGACAGTCTGCATCACTCATCGACGGCGATAAAATGCGGGCATAACACATGTTATATTGCATTTACTATTGCGAATGTTAGAATGTTAGGATTTTCTTATATTAAATATTGGGGTATCCATTTATGTCTATCGAGAGAAGTCTGTTCGCGCTTGGCGGTACCATGGTGATGATTTCCACCTTGCTAACCATTTTCCACCACCCGAACTGGGCCTGGGTCACACTGTTCTTCGGCTTCAATTGTTTTCAGAGCTCTTTTACCGGCTTTTGCCCGCCCGCCATGCTGATGCGTAAACTCGGCGTTAAGAGCGAAGCTCAACTCGCCATGGAAGCTCAACAATAACATTGGATGACTCCAGCTCTTCGCGCCCGGTATTCTATCTTTCCGATCGGACCGGGATTACCGCGAGGACGCTGGGCCATGCCCTGCTTACCCAGTTCCAATCCATACCCTTCACAACTCACACCCTGCCCTTTATCAATAGCCCCCGACGTGCACTCCGCGCGGTAGAAACCATCAATCTGGCTGCAGCCGAATGCGGCTGTAAGGCCCTGGTATTCAGTACTCTGCTGGATACCGAAATCAAATCAATCATTGCTGATAGTAACGCTATCGTATTCGACTATTTCAGTGCCTTTATCTCACCACTAGAAAAAGAATTACACGCAGACTCGTCGCAGATTACCGGTCTCTCGCATGGTATAGACGATGACGAGGATTACATGCAAAGAATGGAGGCCCTGAATTTCACCCTGAGTAATGATGATGGCGCCAACACTCATCAATATCCGGCTGCAGACATTATCCTGGTTGGCGCCTCGCGTAGTGCCAAGACACCCAGTTGCCTGTATCTTGCCTTACAGTTTGGTCTTAATGCCGCCAACTACCCGCTGACGGGAAAAGACCTGACTTCCGATACCCTGCCCGCAGCGTTAAAACCCCATCGTAAAAAACTATTGGGACTCACCATCAGCCCTGAACGCCTGCATCGCATCCGCCAGAAACGACGCCCCGACAGTGACTATGCTTCGCTTAGACAATGTCAGAAAGAGATCAGGGCAATTGAGGCAATTTACCATAATGAAAAGGTACGCTATCTGGACACCAGCGCCATGTCGGTCGAGGAGATTGCAACAACCATCGTGCAAATCACTAACTCATAAGACGCTGGCAATCCGGCTACCCGTATTATGGCTGAGACAGTATATTCCTCACCTTCCGGCCGGAGAGTATCGCCACGCGATATCGCTATAAATAGTGGCCAGTGTAATTTCATCCAGGGGCGTTTTCCGGATATGCACCGGGCATCAAACCACCCGCTGAAAAAGTATCAACAAGCCGGAAAGCAGTATTTATGAACTATAGCTTGTCTTTATAAATAACAACCTGCGCCTTTTTCCTCAGTCCGGTAAGCAGCATCTGCGAATCACGGGCCGCATCACGGTTTTTCAGGGCGTTGATGACAGCGACTTCAGGCTGTGTATCCGGCAAGGTGATTTTACGCAAGGTCACCAAAGCTACCTGGCCATCATCCAGTGGAATGGATACGGTGCGTGGCTTACCGTCTTTCGATGCCGATATGCCAAACACACCTCTCGATAATTCAAGCGGTAAACCATTGTCCTGCCGTGATAGACCATCGGCCGTCTCCACAGTGAGCTTTTCCTGATCTGCCAACTGTTGCAGCGTTTCCCCGGCCTGATGCCTGCTTAACAGACTGCTGGCATATTCACTGATTTTTTGCTTCATAACCGCATTCCTTGTCGCTGTACGCGCCTGATCCATCACTTCCTCAAACGGAATTTGAGACTCGGGTCTTGCATCGGCGACCCTGACAATAACGGCCTCGTTTACCGCAGTCTCGATAGGGTCGCTATTGGTCATTGCTGTTTTTAAACGATCACTGAATACCGCACGCAATACATCCTGGTTTCCTTCAATACCCGTGGCACTATTATTGGCACTAACCCAGTCTGATTTCTGTACCTGCAGGCCGAGGGCATCGGCAACAGGCGTCAGGTTGTCCGGGTTTTCATAACTGATCTCCGCCATGCGTTCGGATTGATCGTAAAAAAGATCGACGGCCTGCTTCTTCACAAAGCCTGCGGTAATTTCTTCCTTTACGTCATCGAATGACTTCATCTGCCTGGTAGTAATATCATCAAGACGGATTAGGTGAAAACCAAAACTGGTACGTACAAACTCAGAGATTTGCCCCTTCTCTTTCAGGGCAAAAAGCGCCTCCTCAAACGGTGGCACCATCACACCACGCTGTACCTGACCAAGGTCTCCACCCTGCTGTGCCGAGCCGGGATCATCCGAATACTGACGCGCAAGGTCTTCAAACTTTTCCCCTGATTTCAGTTTCTCCTGAATTTCTGCCATTTTCCCCAGCACCTCCGGAGAATCTTCTAGTGATTTACCTTCTTCCGTGGCTAACAGGATGTGACTCGCCTTGCGCTGCCCCTCAACAGCATAGCTGTCTGCATTTTCATCATAATAACGACGTATGTTTTCATCGGTCGCCTCAACACGATCTTCAAGCATCGCTGCACTCAACTGCACATACTCAAACTTCACCTGTTCGGGCCGGATAAATTCATGTGGATTGTTATCGTAGTATGCCCTTACTTCCTCATCCTGAAGCACGACCTCTTCAGAAATATTATCCTGGCCTATGAGGACATAATCGATATCACGCCTTTGATCGGCCAGTGCGGAATAACGCTGCGTTTCCTCGGGCGTAACAAAACTGCTTTGTCGAACCATGCGTGGTATGACGCTAATGGCACGCTCATTTCTCAGGAAGGTTTCATAACTCTCGGGGGTGAAACCTGACTGGCCTAGCCGGGATTTATAAAGATCGTAATCAAACTTGCCATCCTGCTGAAATGCCTGGTCACTGCGAATAACGGATGAGAGTTCCTGATCGCCAACGTGCAGTTTATTTTCATCAGCCATCATCGCCAGCAGTTTTTCCTCGATCATTGTCTCGATAACGTTTTTCTGGACTTCCTTATCAAACAGATCCGGACGGTAGTTGGCCCCCAACTGCCTTTGCATAGCCTGGCGGCGCGACTGATAGCGACGCTGGTAGTCCCGTTGACTGATGGTCTCACCATCAACTTCCGCAACGACTATGTCTTTTGCAGACGAACCAAAGTCCGTAACACCCATAAAAATAAATGGCACACTGATTAAAATCAGAATACCCCAGGCAACCCAGCCAACCAGACGATCCCGTATTGCTTGTAGCATGTTTACTAAACCCTGTAGTTAATCCAGATAAATGATTATTAATTATGCAAAAAAAAAGGCGTCAGTATCCTGACGCCTAATTAAAGTGGCGGAGCGGACGGGACTCGAACCCGCGACCCCCGGCGTGACAGGCCGGTATTCTAACCAACTGAACTACCGCTCCGAATAACTTATAAAAATGGTGGGCGCTGCAGGGCTCGAACCTGCGACCCTCGCCTTGTAAGGGCGATGCTCTCCCAGCTGAGCTAAGCGCCCGCTTCAAGGGCCTCGATAAAATCCAAGGCCCCCACAAAAAGGCGCGCTAGTTTACGGCATCCTTAAGAGCTTTGCCAGCCTTGAAAGCAGGCGCATTAGCAGCCTTGATTTCAATCGTGGCGCCTGTTTGCGGGTTACGACCTGTACGTGCGGCGCGGGCCCTGACCAGGAAGGTACCAAAACCTACCAGTGTGACTGAATCACCACCTTTAAGTGCACCTGTGATGGTGTCTACTACTGCATCAACAGCGCGTCCGGCATCAGCTTTGGATAAGTCAGCGGCCTCAGCAACTGCATCAATCATTTCAGTTTTATTCATAAAATATATTCCCCAGGTTCCTCAGTGAATGTAATGTATATTAGGTGTACAGGCACCCCTCGCCCCCTTGCCTGTATTTGGTCAGCTACAGATCGAGTCTGCTTGGACGCGGGCAATTGTACAGAAAAAAGAACAGAAAAAAATGGCTAATGTGCAGTTACTTCGCCATGTTTGGAAGATTTTTTATCCTTTGACTTGGCTGATGAGGCCACAGGCTTCCCGCTCGGCACGGGCAACTGTTCAAGCGCCGTCTCAAGTACCTCATCTATCCATTTGACTGGTTTAATATCAAGCTTGGCCTTGATGTTATCCGGAATTTCGGTAAGGTCTTTTTCGTTCTCGTTTGGAATCAGTACGGTCTTGATTCCACCACGATGTGCGGCGAGTAATTTTTCCTTCAAACCACCAATCGGCAGAACCTCCCCACGCAGAGTTATCTCACCAGTCATTGCTACATCTGCCCTGACCGGAATCTTTGTCAAGGCGGAAACCAGTGCGGTACACATACCGACACCTGCACTGGGGCCATCTTTGGGTGTTGCGCCTTCCGGTACGTGAATATGCACGTCATGCTCCTGGTAGAAGTCATCATCGATACCCAGGCTGTGCGCGCGAGCACGCACCACGGTCATTGCCGCCTGTATGGACTCCTGCATTACATCGCCCAGCTGCCCGGTATTTACAAACTTGCCCTTACCCGGCAGAACCACAGATTCGATATGTAGCAATTCACCACCCACTTCTGTCCATGCCAGACCGGTAACCTGACCGACCCGATTGGATTCTTCGGCCTCACCGTAGCGGAAACGTTTTACACCAAGATATTTTTCCAGCTCTTCCTCGGTGATCTCCAGCTGTTCATCATGGGGCTCGGTAATCATCTGCTTGACGACCTTGCGGCATATTTTGCTCAGCTCACGTTCAAGGTTACGTACACCGGCTTCCCGTGTGTAATAACGGATAATGTCATAAACGATCTTGGTGCCTATGCTGATTTCATCTTCCTTCAATCCATTAGCCTTGATCTGCTTGGGTATCAAATACCGTTCGGCAATATTGACCTTCTCTTCCTCGGTATAGCCGGCAAGGCGAATCACTTCCATCCTGTCCAGCAATGGCCCGGGGATATTCAGGGTATTCGAGGTTGCAATAAACATGGTATCCGATAAATCGACGTCGACTTCCAGATAATGGTCATTAAACGCATTGTTTTGCTCGGGATCCAGAACCTCGAGCATGGCCGATGAAGGATCGCCACGAAAGTCCATCGACATCTTGTCAATTTCATCCAGCATATACAGCGGGTTACGGGTTTTTACCTTGGAAAGGTTCTGCACTATCTTGCCCGGCATTGAGCCGATATAGGTACGACGATGGCCACGGATTTCAGCTTCGTCACGCACGCCACCCAGCGACATACGGATAAACTTTCTGTTGGTTGCCCTTGCAATGGATTTGCCAAGGGATGTTTTACCAACCCCGGGCGGTCCAACCAGGCACAGTATCGGGCCTTTGAGCTTTTTTACCCGCTGCTGCACAGCCAGGTATTCAACAATACGTTCCTTGACCTTTTCCAGACCATAATGGTCTTCATCCAGTACTGCCATTGCCTCTTCAAGGTCATTACGGATCTTGGTCCGCTTGCGCCACGGGAAACCCACCAGCCAGTCA
>JAPHTU010000247.1 GCA_026196145.1 Gammaproteobacteria bacterium | reverse complement strand
GCCGTCAAGGTGGTCTTGCCGTGATCCACGTGACCAATGGTGCCCACGTTTACGTGGGGTTTTGTACGTTCAAATTTTTCTTTAGACATCGCTAATGACTCCCTTTAGTCAAATCATCCAACCAACCAAAATCAAAAAAACACAACATTCATATGGAGCTCATATCCGGAATTGAACCGGAGACCTCTCCCTTACCAAGGGAGTGCTCTACCATCTGAGCTATATGAGCCTAAGATGTAAAAGGCAAGGCGCAGTCACCTGGGCCTTGCCTTTTACATCTGGAGCGGGTGAAGGGAATCGAACCCTCATAGTCAGCTTGGAAGGCTGAAGTTCTACCATTGAACTACACCCGCACGCCGATACTGAAGCATCAAATCCAGCACCATCACTTCGTTGTTCCAGCACCCCGAATCCCTCAGGATAAATGGTGGAGGGGGGAGGATTCGAACCTCCGAAGGCGGAGCCAGCAGATTTACAGTCTGCCCCCTTTGGCCACTCGGGAACCCCTCCGTACAACGAAGCCGGGGGATTCTCTAGTATCAGCAGGCGCCTGTCAATTCAATATAAGAATTTTCTGCATTTCTGGCCGAAAAAGTATGATCTGTAAAGAAAATCCATCCTACTGGCAGGACAATGCAACAATTATTCTGGGGTATTCACCATAGCCGTATGCGAACCAGAAACCCCCAAATCCACGCCCATTAATAATTTGCCATGCACTACACATTACAAACCCGGAAATCCACGACTATTTCACTTGTTCGTTCATGTCAGCCCAGAGCTTGATTACATGAAATGCCCCTCTGACTGGAATAAAACTCAAAGCTCGTCGGTTAAGTCGCCTGTTTCACCGTGACAGTAACTGTTGATGGCATTATGTACATGATATTCTCTCGTCATCTGTAGACAAACAACGATAAAACCATGGGGAAATCTACCTTGAAAACCAATAAGGGAAAAACACTTGCTCAACAGGCTGACCGCCATGTGCTTTACCAGCTTTCCGTTCAGTGCCCGGAAGCCGAGATTGATTTTGTTGATGAACAATTTGAAAAAATCAGGGGGCGTAAGGCCAGTGTACTGAGAGAAGATTTCTGTGGCACCGCCTATACCGCCTGTGAGTGGATTAAACGCCGCAAGACCAACAAGGCATTTGGTATCGATCTGGACGGCGAGGTCCTTGAGTGGGGCAGAAAAAACAACGTTAAATCACTTAACAAGGAACAGCAGAGCCGCATCTCTTTAATGAAAGCCAATGTACTTGACGCAGAAACACCGGAAGTTGAGGCCGTGCTGGCGATGAATTTTAGCTACTGGATTTTATTAACCCGTGACAACGTACAAAACTACTTTAATCGGGTACATGAAGTGCTCGCGGATGATGGCTTGTTTTTTCTCGATTGCTATGGTGGTTATGAGGCTCCCAAGGAAATCAAGGAGAAGCGCAAGCTGAATGGCTTCACCTATATCTGGCACCAGGCCGACTTTGACCCGATCAGCAGTGAAATGAAATGTAATATACATTTCAAATTCCCTGATAAATCGCAAATAAAAAAGGCGTTCTCCTACCACTGGCGCCTGTGGACCCTGCCCGAGGTACGCGAAATGCTGGAGGCAGCCGGGTTTAAAAAAATCTCTATTCACTGGGAGCAGGCTGACGAAGAAACCGGTGAAGGTAATGGCGAGTTCAAGGTGGTCGAAAGAGGCAGTGCTGATCCTGGCTGGGTAAGTTACATCGTTGCAGAAAAATAATAATTACTGAGCCAACATGGCGCTGACCAGTTATTACAAACAATAAGTCATTGCTAATATTAGCAATTATTAACATGGATTATTGAACAATCCTGATAAGCGGAGTAATTTTACCCAAGCTTATACGGGACGAAACCAATGATTCACCGCTATATTCGACTTCGCAAATTTTGCCAGAAAAATGACTGGGCAGCAGGCCTAAGCGCCTTTTTGCTGATATGCCTGCTGGGGGCTGTAATTTATGGTGCCCTGGAAAATCAATCCATCGTACTGCATTGGCTTGGTCATGCCGTGTTGATTAACGGCCTAATCCTGGTAGCTATCATTCTTGCCATCGGCGCCCTGTCTATGTCGCTATTCTGCCTGTCATTCTCAGACAGCAGCATTGAGGATCGCACCGAGAGAGTCATTCACCGTAATCGACCTGTAATGGCAGGCAGCCTGAAGATTGTTAAAAATCTTGGGGTGAATCCGAAAAGGCGGCGTACACCGGATCGTAGCGCGTCAGCATAAAGGCCCATTCAGTCAGCTGCGTTAATCCGCGCTGCCGAAACTTGGGTTCCTGATCGAGAACCTCCTCATCTGATAAAAACTCGATTATATGATCAAAGGCATAGTGCCAGATCACCTCCTCGTAACCGACGGAGAATGGCGGTCCATTCATCACCGACTGATCATAGTCGAGCGTAATTAACAGGGTTTTTACATCGGCAGCAAACAGCTTTCGCATCTGCTTCATATAGGCCTTGCGGCCGAATTCGCCCTCTTTTGGCAGGGCAATCAATGCCGCACGGTCATGCACGAATTTCACCTCATTGACCTGTGCAGGGGTCAGATCAAAGTAATCCCCTTCATACAAGGTATATGGACCCGCCTGCCAGCAAATCAGCTTGCCTGATTCGATGCGTGTTGGCTGCAGTTGCCGGTCTGTAAAAAAACCCTGGATTGCAATTGGGCTAAGCTCATTACCGATTACCTGCATGTCCTGCTCCGCCAACCACACCATATCCTGTGACTTGCCGCATAGCGGCACAAAAACCTTGTCCCCCGCGCTTAAACTAAAATACGGAAAGTATTTGATCAGCAACGGATGAACCTCGGGCAGGTGCCAACCGAGGTGGTTATTCTGCCAGCGCTGCAGCCAGAATTCATGGTCCATAA
The DNA here is from genome assembly GCA_026196145.1 of Gammaproteobacteria bacterium. GTDB lineage: Bacteria > Pseudomonadota > Gammaproteobacteria > JAJDYQ01 > JAJDYQ01 > JAJDYQ01. The sequence continues at coordinate 2,957 of JAPHTU010000247.1, read as the reverse complement.
GATTTTATATACCGTATGCCATTACGTGTGACAACAGCCTTAAAGCTTTAATCCGAAAATAATCTCTGCAACCTGCTCGTAGCGCTCCGCATAATGAATCTTCATTCCTTCGATAATATGCTTTGGCAATTCATCCACATCACGGCGATTATCCTCGGGTAAAATCACCTCCATAATTTTTGTACGCCGGGCAGCGATCAGTTTTTCCCGGACACCACCAATAGGCAACACCAGCCCGGTCAGTGTCAGTTCGCCCGTCATTGCAATTGGCCGCCGGATGCGTTTGTTGCCGGCCAGGGATAACAGGGCGGTCGCCATAGCGATGCCAGCACTTGGTCCGTCTTTCGGTGTTGCACCCTCAGGCACATGTAAATGAATAAATGCACGATCAAAATATTCCTCGGGAATTCCAAACGGCCCGGTTCTGGAGGCTACATAACTGTAGGCAATTTCCGCGGATTCCTTCATGACATCACCCAGCTGTCCGGTTAGCTTGAAACCCCTTTGCTTGTCATGCACTTTGGACGCCTCCAGACTCAGGGTGGCGCCACCCATTGCCGTCCACGCCAGACCGGTGACCACACCAATGCCCTGCATACGCCGTTCTGCCCGAAACAGTGGCTTACCCAGGTAATCCTCGATCTGCCTGATACCCACCCGGATGGGCGTCTTCTTACGCTTCAGTATCTGCACAGCGGCCTTGCGTATAATCCGACCAAGGTGCTTTTCCAGGCCGCGTACACCGGCCTCGCGGGCATAACCTTCAATAATATGCTTCAACGATGCATCGGTAATTTTTAACTGGCTTGATTTAACGCCTGCGCGTTCCAGTAATTTGGGCCATAAATGATTTTTTGCAATCGCCAGTTTTTCCGCGGCGATATACCCGGACAGGGAGATAATTTCCATGCGATCCAGCAACGGGCCCGGTATGGTATCCAGCTGATTGGCGGTACAGACAAATAACACCTTTGAGAGATCGATGCGCTCATCGACGTAATGGTCTAGAAATTCGCTATTTTGTTCGGGATCCAGCGCCTCCAGTAGCGCCGATGCCGGGTCCCCCTGGTAGGAGGCACCTATCTTGTCGATTTCATCCAGCATAATAAGCGGATTAGCCACGCCGGCGTCTTTTATTGCCTGCACAAACTTACCTGGCATGGCACCAATATAGGTTCGTCGGTGCCCCTTGATCTCTGCCTCATCCCGCATGCCACCCAGACTGAAACGATAAAACTCGCGGCCCAGCGCATCGGCAATGGATTTACCAACCGAGGTTTTACCCACACCGGGTGGTCCTACCAGCACGATGATTGAGCCACTCACCTCGCCTTTCATGGCCCCAACACCAATGAACTCGATAATGCGGTCTTTTACATCATCCAGCCCTTCGTGTTGCTCATTGAGCACACGTCGTGCATGTCTCAGATTCAGATTGTCCTTGGAATGCTTACCCCAGGGTATTGCGGTCAGCCAGTCCAGATAGTTCCTGGTCACGGCATATTCCGGTGAACCCGTTTCCAGCACATTCAGTTTATCCATCTCTTCCTGAATGGTTTCCATGGTAGCCTCGGGAACCGCCAGGTCTTTTAGTCGATCGGTAAATTTTTCCAGCTCGGCGGTACGATCATCCTTGGAGATTCCCAGTTCTTTCTGAATCTCCTTGAGCTGTTCACGTAAAAAGAACTGTCGCTGCTGCTCCGTCATTTTTTCTTCAACACGGGTGCGAATTCTTGTCTGCAGGCGCCCGACTTCCAGCTCCTGTTTCAACAAATGCAGCACCTTCTCCATGCGGCGCTTTAGAGGAATCGTGCGTAGCACATCGAGCAAGTCATCCCCACTCGCGTTAGACAGGATAGCGCCGAAATCGGCCAGTGGTGAAGGATCACTGGGGCTGAAACGCTCAAGATGCGTTTTCAACTCTTCACCATAGAGTGGATTCAGCGGCAACAGATCCTTGATCATGCCGATTATGGCATTGCCATAGGCCCTGAGTTCCTTGTCATCTTCCTGCGGAGGTTGTGGATATTCAACCTGTGCGATAAACGGGGGCTTGCTGGTCAACCACTTGACCACCTTGAACCGCTCAATTCCTTCGGCGATAAATTGAATCGTGCCCTCTTCCCGCATGGGGTGGTGCATGCGTACCACACTACCAACATCGACAAAGTCATCCGGGGACGCAATATTCGGGTCCGTGCTTTCTACCATTACCAGCCCCACCATGTGATGAGATTCCTGGCCTATTTCCTCGATGGTCTCGAACCAGCGGTCCTCCTCCATCTGCACAGGCAGGGCCTGTACCGGCAAAAAGGGGCGTTGGGATATCGGCAGAATATGGAGCCGGGTGGGCAATACCTCACCCGGTAATGATAATTCAGAGCCTTTACTGGACTTATCTGCTGGAATGACTTCGGGTTCGACTACTGACTGCTCATCCACCGTTTCGGGCTCCTTGCGTAAATAGGACATTCTATATCAGGGCCCCCTGCAACAGTATCAACCCCTTCCCATATTTTTCATTTCAATGCAGTCCACCACTGACTCATAACTTTATATATAGCCAGGGAGTAATCATAATCAAGCTAACCCATTGATTATATTGGTGTCACTATAAATTATTAGCTTTTTGTAATATTAGGGGTTGACTATATTACCATTTGCTAATAATATGACACCATGTTGTACGAACAAACTATTTAACTTTTTTACTGTTTCACTTTAATTTAAGGAGATTATTATGAAATCAATTATTTCTGCTGCGGCTTTAGCTGCAATCCTGGCTGCCTCTTCCGCTTCTGCTTTCTGGGACGACGGCACTACCAATGGTAACTCTGACTTCGACGGCAAGGGCAAAGGTTCTGCTGCTGGTGAAGGTTCTTTCTCCATGTCTTTCAGCGGTAAAGGTAAAGGCAACATGGATGCTGATACTGACGTTCGTGGTAACGGTGACGGCT
>JAPHTU010000186.1 GCA_026196145.1 Gammaproteobacteria bacterium | reverse complement strand
GGATGTATCGACGATAGGAATACGCTGGAAATTGATATGCGTGTGATCAAACTGCGGCATGATGTAGTGCATATAGTCATACATTCGACGGTGAATGATGTCGATAACGTCTTCGGGTTGATAACCGCGATCGCTGGTATCACGGTGTATTTTCTGAATCCATTCCAGATTGATAGTAGGGGCAACGCCGATGAGCAGGTCGACCTTTTCTGCAATATTGATGTCGTCAGTTACCAGGCCGCCATGCAAGCCTTCATAGAACAACAGGTCCGAGTCCGGCGCTATCTCCTCCCATTCGGTGAAGGTTCCTGGCTTGGCACCATAAAGTGCGGCTTCCTGCTCATCATGGATATAACGCCGGCGCATTCCTGTGCCATGTTCCCCATAGTCACGAAACAACTTGTCCTGCTCTTCAAATAGATTGCCTTCCGGACCGAAGTGACTGAGGTTACGGCCTTCTTTTTTTGCCTTTGCCAGTTCTTTCTTCATTTCCTTGCGGTTATAACGGTGGAAGCTGTCTCCTTCGACACATTCCGCATTGGCACCAACCCGATGGAAAATTTGTTCCAGTGCGCACTTTACCGTCGTAGTGCCCGCACCAGACGAGCCAGTGACCGCGATGATGGGGTGTTTTCTAGACATGATATCCTCCCAATATAAGACACCTGTTGTTATATTTTTAGTAAGTATAGGAGACAAAACTCATGGTGTGTGTGGTCAGTAGGCTAATGTGGAACAGACTTCCCCACTGCTGACCTCCAACAAAGGGGCCAGCCTCCCCTATAATCCCTTGGTAACCGCGGCTATTTGTTCTATCGTATAGGTACAGGCGAAACTCAGTAACGTGATAAGGGGATTATTATGACCATCAAGATAAAGCATCTGTTCATGATTGGAATTACCGGGCTGATTGCCATGCCGGTTGTATCTACAAGCGCAGAGTCGGAAGACCTGATCAAGTACCGGCGCGGCGTGATGAAGGCGATTGGCGGCCACATGAGCGCGACTTCATTGATCGTGCGTGGCAAGGTGCCGCACAAGGGGCAATTAAAACAACACGTCAATGCAATGAAGATGCTGACCAATGACATTCCTGCCCTGTTCCCGGAGGGCTCCGACTTCGGTGAAACCCGTGCCAAGGAGGCAGTCTGGGAAAAGCCGGAAGACTTTGGCAAGGCAGCCAACAAATCAAACGACAGTATCACGAACCTTTTAAAGGCTGTTGAAGGCGGTAATGACAGCGAGATGCTGGCAACTTTCAAGAAGGTTGGTGAGGGCTGCAAGGGTTGCCATAAAGACTTCCGCGAGAAAGAGTAATACTCAGAACACAGGTTCTCCAAAGTCTTCCTGCCATGTCTCGCTGGCACCTGGCAATAGTGTTATGCCTGTTCTCGTTTACCGCGTTTGCAGGCGAACAGGAGCAGCTTATACTTAAGGGTGAATACCTGGTCCGTGCGGCCGGCTGTGTTTCCTGCCACACCGATCATGACAACAAGGGCGCTTACCTGGCGGGTGGTCGCGAACTAAAAACCGCATTCGGCACGTTTTACACGCCTAATATCACATCAGATCCGGTGAACGGGATTGGCAACTGGTCTGACCAGGACCTTGTACAGGCCTTACAACAGGGCACAGCCCCTGATGGCAGCCATTATTACCCGGTATTTCCTTACACCTCTTATACAAAACTTCGGCAAGAGGATATTCGGGCCATGGCCACCTACCTCCGCACTGTCAAACCCGTTGCCACAAAAAACCGTGCGCATGAAACGCCATGGTACCTGTTTCGCTGGATCATGGCGGTGTGGAAATGGCTGTTCTTTGAACAAGGTGAGTTCATACCTGATCCAAAACAGGATAAGTCCTACAACCGTGGCGCGTATCTGGTTGCCATTGGGCACTGCACGGAGTGTCATACACCCAGGGATGCCAAGGGCGTTCTGGATAATGAACGTTACCTGGCAGGCATCAAGGACGGTCCCCACGGCGAGGCCATTCCGAACATTACGCCGGACAAGAAAACTGGTATTGGTCGATGGAGCCAGGATGATATCAGCTACTACCTGAAGACCGGCGAACGACCCGACGGAGACTTTAGTGGCAGCCTGATGGCAGAGGTAATTGATGATGGTAGCCGCTATCTAATCGATGATGACCTGGGATCAATGGCGCTATACCTGCGTAGTCTTCAGCCTGTTGTGAACCCGGACTTCGTAAAAAAGAAGGAAAAGAAAAAAGCAGCAGAGGATGAATGGTGAAAGAGGTTATCCAATCACCATAGTTAGCCTCATTATTATCGTATTACCGAAACAATGATGCGTACCCAATGCCAGCCGTCATCTATAGCGGCTATACCGGCGCGGATGTCTTGCCAACTCGACTTCTATACAGCTGTAAAAACGCGCAGGACCGTATAAACGCTTCTCCACACCACAGGCGCGCTCCAGCATCTCCTTTTGGGTCTGGCTAAACCTGGACAGGTCAGGCTTGTGTAAAAACGAATCCAGCTCCGAGATCCGGTCATTGATGCACATGTAAAAATTTACCGGACCAAACAAGCGCTTTTCGATGGCACAGGACTTCTCTATCAAGTCTTTTTCAAAGACACTCACCCTGGACAGGTCAGGCTTGCCTACCAGGCGCTTCAATCCTTTAAGCTGTTTGCTGATACAGCGGAAATACACGGCCTCGCCATAGATACGTCTGCTTTTGCTGCAAGCCTCCTCTATGGCGTCTCTTTCCAGTTTGCTCACACCCGACATGTCGGGTTTTTCAGCGGGTGTCTCCAAGCGGGACAAACCGTCTGCGATACACTGGTCAAATGCTGCCGGCCCATAGAACTGTCGATGACTCTCACAGGACTGCTCGATGGCGACTTTTTCAGGAATGCTGATCAATCCACTCTTGCGTGCCTGGTGAAACGCCTCCTGGCCCTGGGCAAAAGATACGGGGGCAGGAACAATCAGGAGGGCAAGCAGTAATAAATACAGGAGCCCTGCACCGGAACGTATATTTATATCTCTCATCGGATCTTCTCCCCTATGAAATCGTCAGTTACATTAGAAATCTAGCATATCCGGATAACTATTCCAGAACCTTGCTCATCACCTGGAACGCGTACTCATAGGCCGCCGGATGCCCCGACGCCCGCGGACCCGCCACATTCAGCACTTTTATCTCCTGCTCATTAATGAAGGCGGTAACCTGCTGCGTGGCCTGCTCGGCTGTCAGCTTCACGCCGTCGATCGCGAGACAGGGAATCTCATATTTGCTACACGAATCGAGCGTCAGCTTTGTGCCCCCCTGCAGACGCTCAAAATAAATAACGACCGTGCCATCACTATCTGTGAGATTTCGCAGGGTGCGCTCACGGTAACCCCCGTTTTTCAGTTCGGTCAGCGGATACTGATCCGGTATACGCCCGTCCTCCCCTTTTCGTCCAGTGGGACACCAACCACCGCAGGGCACATCATGCGCCATGGCGGCATCCAGGGCTGCACGATCTACACCGGTCTGACCGCCTGAAATGATTGTTAATGTTTTATTAGCCATACTCCATAATACCGTGTCTGACCCTTTTGTTAACATAGCAAACATGAGAACAAGTATTCTACGCCGAGTTCTGTTATGGCTGCTGCTATTACTACCGCTGCTCGGTGGGACTGTGCAAGTAACAACACAGGCAGGCCAGACAGACGCAACCCTGCCCGGGTTGATCTTTGAATCAAGTGAACCTTTTGCCGACATCGAAACCGCCAACCTGGATGGCCTGCTAGCGCGTATTGGAGATTCCCGGCTGGTATTACTGGGAGAGGCCTCGCACGGCACGGCAGAGTTTTATGACATGCGTGCACGTATTACCCGGGAACTGGTCGAAAAGAAAGGTTTTAACATCATCGCAGCAGAAGCCGATTGGCCAGATGCCTCGGTCATCGATCATTTTATCCGCAGGCCTGGCAAGCCGTCTGTCATACACGCCAAACCGTTTGGAGGTTTTCCCTCATGGATGTGGGCGAACCATTCAACCTTAAACTTTATGCGCTGGTTAAAAGACTATAACCGGCAGTTTGGTTCACCTGAACTTGCAGTTGGCTTTTATGGACTGGATCTCTACAACCTGTATGGCTCCATTGAATCCGTGCTTGAATATTTACAGGATGTTGACCAGGAGATGGCACAGGCTGCGGTCTGGCATTATAGCTGCCTGATGCCGTGGGCCAATGACCCGTCGTCGTATAGCGATTACATGCAGGACCGCAGACACCCTGGGTGCAAATACGAAGTACATTCCGTATGGCAGGATTTAATAAGAAGACAGGGGCTTTACAGGCGGCTTGACGAAGAACGATATTTTAATGCCATACAAAACGCGCAACTGATCATAACCGGTGAACGTTACTACCGTATCAAGCACCTCGGCATTGACAACACCTGGAACCTGCGCGATCAAAGCATGTTTGACACCTTGCTGGCGGTCCTGAATTACCGTGGCCCAAAATCAAAAGCAGTGGTATGGGCGCATAACTCACATCTCGGCGATGCCCGTGCTACCGACATGAGTGCAGCCGGCGAGATCAATCTTGGCCAGCGCGTGCGGGAAACCTTCGGTGATAGTGCCTACCTTGTCGGTTTTGGCACCGACCATGGCACGGTGGCCGCTGCAAAGGAATGGGGAGGACCGATGGAAATCATGCCGGTACCACCTGCCCATAAAGACAGCTATGAATACCTGTTTCACAAAGTCAAAGCGGATAACTTCCTGTTACCATTGCGCAGCCCCAAACAGGAAATAGTAAGAAAGAAACTACTGAAAGGACGACTGCAACGGGGTATCGGCACGACATACGGCCCAAGGCCTGAATCCGAAATGAAATATCACTATTCCTATGCTTCGTTACCACGCCAATTTGACGAATACATCTGGTTTGATGAAACACAGGCAGTGAAGCCATTAGGAAGACAAACGGTAAAAGGTGTACCTGATTTGCTTAAATAGCCATGCAATTGTCAGGTCTTGTTTTCATCGTTACTTGCATTCAGTTTATTGATCAAGGTTTCAGTCAGGTCCATCGGCAGGGGAAAAATTATTGTATTGGAACGTTCACCGGCAATTTCTGTCAGTGTCTGCAGGTAGCGCAGTTGCAAGGCCTGTGATTGCTTGGAAAGTGTCCTTGCCGCTTCCAGCAATTTTTCCGAGGCCTGCATTTCACCTTCGGCATGAATGACCTTGGC
>JAPHTU010000074.1 GCA_026196145.1 Gammaproteobacteria bacterium | reverse complement strand
GTTGCCCGCAAGGCAGAAACCCGCGAGGATTTCTACAGCCAGTTGCTGGCGCAGCTGGACGATGAGGAATACCGGCAGGAATTCATTGCCGGTGTAAAGGCCTTTGACAAGAAGGTAGTATTTTAACCAGCAATACCTGACGTACCAGCGCCAGGTCGTCGGGGTGGCTGTAGCAAATACGGCCTATTCGCAGCCGCTGGTTTCGTCCGGGGTATTTTTGTACTGCCAGTCGCCGGGCATAAAACCACTATAGGCGGGGCCTGGTGGGTTGGGCAGGCGATCTGCATGTGCCCACAGTGCAACAATCGAGATAAGAATCAGGCCGCTAAGTCCAATAATCCGCATGAGCTGCTCCGCGCATAAAAACCTTATGCATTGTCAGGTTACGCAGGAGTATAGCGCAAGATACCGCAATATCTAGTGCTGGCAGCTGTTAAATTTACTAGATGTTGTATTTATTGGCTTTTTGCTTGCCGATTGGCGTCGAATTTCTCCAGCCATTTGCGAATTCGACCGGAATCGCCATAACTGGAGAGTTTGCCCTGTGCATTGAGCAGCACGATGAACAGGTCTCGGCCTGAGATATTGGCTTGCATAACCAGGCAACGGCCGGATTCCTTGATATAACCGGTTTTGCTCATACCGATCTGCCAGTTGGGGCGGCGCAGCAGGCGGTTGGTGTTATTGAATTCCAGGCTGTTTTTGAGACGTTGCAGGGTTACTTCGCCTTTGCCGACACCGCTGATTTTCTTGATCAGGGGGTATTGCCAGGCGGCCTTGAGCAGGGTAGCAAGGTCCTTTGCGGTGGAGTGATTTTCTGTAATCAGCCCGGTACTGTCAGAGAAGCGTGTTTGTTGCATTCCCAGCACCTTGCTTTTTGCATTCATCGCATCGATAAATGCCGTTTTTCCACCGGGGTAGGTCCGCGCCAACGCCGCTGCGGCCCGGTTCTCGGATGCCATTAATGCGATCTTTAGCAGGTCCATGCGGCTTAGTTTTGAACCGACCGGCAACCTGGAGCGGCTATAACGCAGGGTGTCCTTGTCCGCGCGGGTAATACTGATGCTCTCCTGCATATCCAGATCGGCGTCAATCAATACCATAGCCGTCATCAGTTTGGTAATAGAAGCAATCGGTAGCACTGCTTTGGCGTTCTTTTGGTAAAGTATCTGGCCGCTATGCTGGTCCATAACCACGGCGGCATGCGATCTCAGCCATAGCTTGCCGGCATCAGGTTTACTGATAGATGCCTGCTGGAAGGGCGGCTCGACAGACAGGGCATGTCCGCTATTGAGTATCAGTAGTATGGTGACAAGAAATATTCGCATTATTATTGTTTGTAAAACCTGGCTGGGCGCATTGTAATGATGTTGGCGCCAAATACGAAGTGGATTCGGAAAAAATTTCATGGAAAAGATAATTACAGACCTGCAGACGCGCCTGTCTTTTCAGGAAGATACGATTGAGCAGATGACCAGGACGCTGGTTGAACAACAGAATGAGATGTATGAAATACGCCAGATGTTAAAGCATCTGCAAAAACAGATTGCGACGATGGCGCCTTCGGATATTGAGGCGAACATAAATGAGACACCGCCACATTACTGATAGATGACAATGCTACTCGGCGTTGATACGGGCGGTACCTTTACGGACTTCGTGTTCTCTGACGGTGTTTGCCTGCGTACACATAAGGTGTTGTCCACACCGCATGCCCCTGAGCAGGCGATTGTGCAGGGAATGAAGGAGATGGGTTTGGCGCTGGAAGACCTGCATGTGATTCATGGTTCGACTGTAGCAACCAATGCGGTACTGGAAGGCAAGCTGGCGAGCACGCTTTACATTACCAATAAGGGTTTAAAAGATACCCTGACCATCGGGCGTCAGGCGCGTCGGGAATTATATAACCTGCAGCCCGGGCTGACCGCACCACCCGTGCCAGAGGCCTGTTGCCTGGAGGTGGATTGTCGTATCTTGGCGAGTGGAGAAATACTCGAACCACTGAGAGACGAAAATGTGCTGAAGCTGCGGCAACAGGTTGATGCGCTACAGGCTGATGCAATCGCGATCAATCTGCTGTTTTCATTTATCGACGATCAATACGAAAAGGCCATTGCCGACGGCCTGCCTGAAGATGTCTTTGTTACCCGGTCATCTTCGTTGTTACCTGTCTATCGGGAATACGAACGCGGTATCGCCACCTGGCTGAATGCGGCGATTGGCCCTTTGATGAAGCGCTATCTTGAACAACTGGCTCAGCATATATCGCCGGCGACATTGACGGTAATGCAAAGCAGTGGCGATACCATCGATGCTGCACAGGCGGCGTTGACACCGGCCAATCTGTTGTTGTCCGGACCGGCTGGTGGCCTGATGGGTGCGAAGGCGATGGCAGGGCTGGGTGGTTTTAGCCAGATCATGACATTCGATATGGGAGGTACCTCAAGTGATGTTGCATTGATCGACGGTGCTATCCAGTTAACCGATGAAGGCAGGATAGCCGGTTACCCCGTGTCGTTACCCATGGTTGATATGCACACCATCGGTGCGGGTGGTGGTTCGCTCGCATGGATAGACAAGGGCGGCATGTTACAGGTTGGGCCACAGTCGGCTGGTGCGGCGCCCGGCCCGGCGTGTTACGGGCAGGGCGGTGAGCAGGTCACGGTGACCGATGCCAATCTTGTGCTGGGTCACCTGCCGTCACAGGTCACGCTCGGCGGAAAAATGTCTCTGGACCGGGATGTAGCTGTCGCAGTGGTCCAGCGACTGGCAGAGCAGATGGATTGCAGCATGGAGAAGGCTGCGCAGGGCGTACTGGCGATTGCAAATGAACACATGGCCAGGGCGCTCAGGGTGATATCCATTGAAAGAGGTCATGACCCAACTGACTTTACCCTGGTCAGCTTTGGTGGCGCAGGTGGGTTGCACGCCTGTGATCTTGCAGAGGCCCTGGGTATGCAAACCATTTTTGTGCCCATGCATGCCGGCGTGCTGTCTGCGCTGGGTATGCTCGCGGCGCCACGCGGGCGCCGTTACCTGCGTACCTATATGAAGCCATTCAACGAACTGGATATATCCTCGGTAAATGACGTGTTCGCACAAATGGAATCGAAAGGTAGGCTGGCCTTGCTAGATGAAGGCTTGTTGGAAGGTGAAATGCAATACAAGCGCCAGGTCGATGTTCGATATACAGGCCAGTCCAGCAGCCTGCGACTGGAGTGGGGAAAGCTGGATGAGATACAGCGCGCTTTTCATGCGTTGCATGAAAGGCGGTATGGCCATGCCCTGGAGGAACCGCTTGAACTGGTGAATCTGCATGTTTCCGTGCAGGCGGCTGCGGCGATGCCGGCACTGCCTGAATTGGACAATGTCGAGGTAAAGGTCATTGGCGAGCAATGTGTCTACGGCTGTGACGAACCTGTAGCTGTTTACGATCGGTTGTCACTGGCCGCCGGCCAGACTCTGGATGGACCGGTATTGTTGGTAGAGCCTTCTGCAACCACATGGGTTAAGCCGGGCTGGCAGGCGAGAGTGGATGTTTGTGGTAATTTGATATTGTCGGAACAGGGTTGATCTGCGACTCCTGCTGTCAGAAGCAATATGAAGGATTAATAGGGTGTCGGGCACGACGAAGTTGAAATAAAAAGATCTGGTCGTACTGATTGTTTTCTGTGTTGTGGTTTGTGCAGATGAATTTCTGGATCGATAGGCACGCTTACGATAAAGTCACAGCAATT
>JAPHTU010000040.1 GCA_026196145.1 Gammaproteobacteria bacterium | reverse complement strand
GAAAAGGCCAGTGCCAGTCGATCCGGGACTCGATATAACGTTGAGCTGGTGCTGGTGGCGGATATTCCCGAGTCATTCGCCCGGGAGATTCTGGAAGACCCCGATCGCGTGGTTAAGGTCAATAGCGAACTGCTTGAGGCAGAACACTTGTACAGCGGGGAGCCTGGCGTACGGCGGTTTCGGGATCATACGCGGGCCTGCCTGCTGTTCTTTTGTGTTGATTACCAGAATACGCTCAGTATGCGCATTCTTGAAAACGGGGACATTCAACTCATCGTAGATCCGGCGCACAGTGCATTTACGTATGGTGTGTTTACCTGGCGTACCGAGATGATTGATGCCGACCATACACGCCTGACTTTCCATTCCGAGAGCACGCCGAGCTTTTGGGTGCCAGCGACGGGCCTGCTTGAATCCCGGATGCGGCATGGTGTCCGGGAAATGGTGCGGAAGATGGAATGTGAATACCGCCAGGATGCGTTATGTATAGATCCTGAAACGTTAGATTCAACGCTGCTTGACGAATGAAACAATCGAGCATCTTTGCGCGGCAGTTACTCAAGTGGTTCGATGTTCATGGCCGCAAAAACCTGCCATGGCAGCAAGACCGGAGTGCATACCGTGTATGGCTCTCTGAAGTCATGCTGCAACAAACCCAGGTGGCCACGGTTATTCCCTATTTTGAACGCTTCGTAAAACATTTCCCGACCGTGTGGGATCTGGCTTCAGCGACCACTGATGAGGTGATGAGGCATTGGGCGGGGCTTGGTTATTATGCGCGGGCGCGCAATCTGCATGCCTGTGCCAGGCAGGTTTGCCAGCAGTATGTCGGGGAATTTCCTGATAGCGTGGAGCTATTGCAGCAACTTCCCGGTATTGGCCGCTCCACGGCGGGTGCTATTGTCGCGCAGGCCTTTCATCGCCGGGCTGTGATACTGGATGGTAACGTCAAACGGGTACTGGCGAGATATCGCGCGATCAGTGGCTGGCCCGGCAAGGTGGCCGTGCAACGGTCATTATGGGCATTGGCAGATTCATTTACGCCAACCGAGCGCGTGGCGGACTATACGCAGGCGATTATGGATCTGGGGGCAACCGTTTGTCGCCGTAGCCGGCCATTATGTGATCAATGCCCGTTACGGACGGATTGTTATGCGGCGGCGCGGGGTGTAGTCGAGCATTTTCCTGAAAAAAAGCAGCGTTCATCATTGCCGGTCAGAGAAACCTGTGTATTGATGTGTTATCAAGCGGAGAAACCTCAACATATTATGCTGGAAAAACGCCCACCGACCGGGATATGGGGTGGTCTATGGAGTCTGCCGCAATGTGAACCAGTTCAAGTACCGGAGGACGTGATTGCGTCAAAATATGGCTACCAGGTGAGGGCAATTGAGGAGGCGGAACCTGTAATGCATAGCTTTACTCATTTTCATATGCGTATCCGGCCATTACGAATACAGCTGAGTGGCGCTGCAAGCACTGTAGCCGAGTCTTCGGTTAGTTGGTGTAATGCCGTGAAGGCCAATGCCTATGGCATGCCGAGTCCGATTCAAGCACTGGTGTCACAATTCTTCGAGACGCTCGATTAATTCGGGCAGGTGGCCGATATGACGCAATCCATACTCATGATCGACCCGATGTATCAACATCGTCAGGTCATTCGTCGCTTCATCGATCGTACCTATCCCGAGGTTCGGTTGGTTGAAAGGGTGCCAACCTCATTTGATCAGGTTGCCTCCTCGGTGCAATGGGCTGATTACGATTTGCTGCTCATCGATAACCAGTTGGGAAATGAGGATGGCTTTAGCTGGGTGGAACGTTTTAAATCTGACCAGAACTTTCCACCCGTTATCTTTCTCAGTTCAACCGATGTCGATTCAACCGGCGCCAACAAGCAGGTAGAAACGGGATTACGGCTCGGTGCGCAGGGGTTTCTGTTCAAGAAACATATGAATACCGATGTTTTGTCAGATTATCTTTCCGAGGCACTGTCAATCAGGACCGGCAGGCTGACAAAGGCGGCATTACGTGTTTCCAGCGCCAATGATGAGTTTCCGCCGACCGTTGCAAAGCCAAAATTAAGCGCAATGAAAGATACCTACCATGAAGTGCAGCATGCCAAAGCGCTATTGCATGGACATGGGCACTGGCCGTTTTCTGTTCAGGATTTACAGGCGGGCCAGGCAGAATATGGAGGCTACCGGATAACCAGTTATCTAGGCCGGCGTGATGGTATTTTCACCTTCGTTGGGCAGTCTTTGTCCGATGAGAAAACCTATGCGATCAAGCTGATCGAACATGACCCCACCGATAACCCGTCATTGGCAAATCAGCTAAAGCGGGATTTCGACAGGATACTGGATTGGCGCCATCCGCATATTGTTCACTGGATTGACTATCAGCAGGATAACGAGCATTTGCTGATTGTCCAGGAGTTCATCCAGGGTGAAAAACTCTCACATCGCTTGCGCAAGACGGGTGTTACCCGGGCACAGGCGGTCACCTATTTTAAACAGATTATGCAGGCGCTATCACACTTGCATAAAGAAGGGATGAAGGCCGGTGGCCTGTCACCGGAAAATCTGTTGTTCAGGTCGTATGATGAGTTGGTGTTGACACACTTCAATAACCTGGGGGAACTGCTGGAATCTCCACAGACTACAATACCGCAGTCACAACGGACCTATCCCGAGGCACTATACCTGTCTCCTGAAGTAATCCAGGGACGCTCATTTGATCACCGGAGCGATCTCTATATCGCCGGTGTGATTTTGTATTCCCTGATGGCGGGCAGGCCACCCTACGACGAGGGGACAACAAAGGCGGTATTAACGGACCATGTGGCTTCCCCTGTACCCCTGTTGCAGGAAAGAAAGCATCCACTGAATAATCTGATACAGGGCCTGATGGAAAAAACGCCGGGTAAACGTATACAAACCGCCGATGAAGTACTGGACATGCTTGAAAGGCTGATAGTGCAGGGAAAAGTGGCATCATTGTAACTGCAGTGATGCACACGGTATAAAATGACAGGTTCTCCTGCCTGATAAATCGTAATAAAGAATGCGAATATCTTAAAAAGTGCTTGAACTTTCCCCCTCGGCCAGTTGAAATCTCAGGCTATGACGCACCATATCCTAGTGATTGATGTACACGCCAAGCACCGCCGGGTAATGAGACACTTTATCGAGCGCGTGTATCCCGAAGTGAAGTTATCGGAATACGATCCACAGGCCAGGGGTATGCCCGCTGCTGACTTCCGGTGGTCCGATTATGATCTGTTGTTAATTGATAATGAATTGGGGGAGGTAGACGGGGTCAAATGGCTGAAGACTGCCAGCCAGGTTGAGCATTTTCCGCCATTTCTCATCGTCAGCTCTACAAAGGTCACGGATACCCCGGCAGCGATGGAGTCTGTCATCACCTCGATTCGTATAGGGGCCCTCGATTATCATTTCAAGAAGAACATCCAACTCAAGAAACTGAGTGACGATATAACCAAGGTGCTGGCTGCAGCGCCCGAACGACTTGATGAGAAAGTGGAAACGGGTAAATCGGGACGGCAGATGAGTACTACCCAGGTTATAGTGAAACATGCACAGGAGGCAGTGGAAAATACCCAGCATGAAATTCACCTCGCGATGGCGATGCTGGATGGACATAGTGAGTGGCCCTTTACGATGGAGGATATCCTTACGGGTAAGGCATCGATAGGGGGTTACAAGGTGATGTCATACCTTGGTAATGAAATGGGTGGTGCTACCTTCAAGGTAAAACGTAGTGCAGAAGAAGAACCGCAGGTGATGTATTACATTAATCGGTTGCAGGATGAGGATGGCGGCCTGCCAGATTCACTTTTTGATGAACTGGAAACAATGAAAACGATTGATCACCCGAACCTGCTGCCCATACAGAACTATCAGTTTTTAGACGATGCCATACTGGTGATGCGGGAGCTTGTGGAAGGTGAGGTGCTTAGTCAAAAGCTGAAAACCAAGGGCGTCCATGGCGAACAGGCAATCGACCTGTTTCGGCAGATAATAAACGGGCTGGCCGAATTACATAGAAACAATATCACTGTTGGGCATTATACGCCGAAGAGCCTCAGGGTTGATTATGATGGCAACCTGGTGTTTGCAAGTACTGGCTTACTGCACCGTTTGCATGCAATCAACGAGGTTACATCTGAAATCGCCAATCGAGATGCGCCGATGTATGCCACCCCGGAACAGATACAGGGCAG
>JAPHTU010000297.1 GCA_026196145.1 Gammaproteobacteria bacterium | reverse complement strand
GCTTTAGCTTCAGCTTTGCATGTGCTCAGGCCCAGCAATGCATAGGGGGGGCACCAGCCGATAATGGCTGTCAGCAGTGGTATTGCGCCGATGGCGCCCCACCAGTTTTGATAATATACACCGGCGGCGATGATGGCGGCGCCTACGACAAAGCGGATACCACGATCAATAGATCCTACATTTTGCTTCATGATGTTACTCCCTGGATAAATTAAAATTTCAAATTCTGCAGAGGATCGTATTCAAAATATCGGGCGGCTTCAGTGATAAAATCACATTTGTTGTAACTTCTTGATTATTAGCTAGATATTATGGTATTAACGCGTCTTCAGTAACGGCGGCGATGCCTGTTATCGTATGTCATAGCGCCGGCCCAAAGGTCGTTTTATATATTATACAGCGACCTCATCGTGCAAGTTTGGCATCACTACCTGGGTCTGCTTCAGGCGGCTGCCGAAGGTTTTCATCGCCTTTTCATCACCATGTACCAGTATCGTGGTCTCCGGACTGCCGATGGCCTTCCACCAGGCAAGCAGTTCATTCTTGTCGGCATGCGCGGAAAAGCCACCGATGGTGTAAATACTGGCCCTGACCTTTATATCCTCTCCAAATATCTGTACCTGTTTGGCGCCATCAATAATGCGCCGGCCCAAAGTGCCGCGGGCGGCATAGCCAACAAAGACAATGCTGTTATTTTTTCGCCCCAGGTTGTGTTTCAGGTGGTGACGGATACGGCCACCGGTACACATACCCGCACCGGCAATAATCACAGCGCCGCTGCTGATGCGATTAATCGCCATGGACTGTGCGCTCTCTCGCGTGAAATGCAGGCCCGGCAGGGTGAAGGGGTCCTTGTTGTGCTTGAACATTTTGGCGATGGTGCCGTTATAGCAATCCGGGTGTTTACGGAATATCTCGGTAGCAGAGATCGCCATGGGTGAATCCAGAAAAACCTGCATGGAGGACGGTAACTCGCCCTTGGTGACGCCTTCACGCAGGTAATAAAGCAGCTCCTGTGAGCGCTCCACAGCAAAGGCGGGGATGATGACATTGCCACCGCGGTCGAAGGTATCACGGATGGCCGCGTACATTTCATCGACCGAGGGCCTGAGCGCCTTGTGCTTCCGGTCGCCATAGGTGGTTTCCATGATCACGGCATCGATACTGCCGGGTGGTTCCGGATCAGGGAGTAATTCACGCTTGCTGGCACCAATGTCACCCGAGAACAGCACCCGCCGGGTATCTTTCTTTTTCCGGTGTTGCAGCAGGACACTGGCTGAGCCGAGGATATGTCCGGCGTCATGAAAGGTGGCGGTCAGTCTTTTGCTGAGCTTGATGGGCGCTTTATAGTTTGGTGTTCTGCCAAAGAAATCCACTGCACTTAAGGCATCCAGGGTTGTGTATAGCGGCGTGTAAGTCTGTTCGCGCCCCCGTCGCGTGGCACGGCGCGTCAACCAGGCCGCCTCTTCTTCCTGTAAATGTGCGGCATCCAGCATGACCAGTCTGGCCAACTCACGGCTGGCGGCCGTGGTGATGATTTCACCCCGAAAGCCTTGCTTGATTAACAGGGGTATACGGCCGCAATGGTCCAGATGGGCATGGGTTAATAGCAGGAAATCAATTTTAGCGGGATCAAAACCAAAGTCCTGGCGGTTCTCTTCATAGATCTCACGGCCACCCTGGTACAGGCCACAGTCGATAAGGATGCGCACCCCGTCGCACTCAACCATGTGACAGGAGCCGGTAACGTTACGTGTGGCACCGTGAAAAGATAGTTTCATGTATCACTCCAGCTCAAATCCTGTTGCATGCATGACAAGTATAAATGACCTAAGGCCCCACAGCCGAGGTAAAAAACATGTACATCTTATCGGCAAGTATTACGGTTAAGTCAACGTTGTTATAATTGGCGTCTATAGCACTTATTATAAAAAATGATAGCCAATTATTTGATCTGTGGCATAACAATGAATCCGCTTTCGCCACATAATGCACAGACGTGTTAGGCTATGTGTTATACATATAACTACAAGTGTTATCTTCGTATAGCAATGTGATTTTAGGGGGAGTTTTAATCCATGTT
>JAPHTU010000285.1 GCA_026196145.1 Gammaproteobacteria bacterium | reverse complement strand
CTGAAGGCCCGGTCTTATGCGCAGAAGTTTCCGAAAATTGTGATTCAGAACAATTAGGTAGTCGAGGGGAACATGTCGATCAAATCGGATAAGTGGATTAACCGGATGGCGCGGGATGAAGGGCTGATTTCGCCCTTTGAGGAAAACCAGGTACGCCATTGCGATAAAAATGGCCGCCTGATTTCCTACGGCACATCCAGCTATGGCTACGACGTACGTTGTGCCGATGAGTTCAAGATATTTACCAATATTAATTCCGAGATTGTTGACCCGAAAAATTTCTCTGAAAACAGCTTCGTCGATTTCAAGGGGGATGTCTGCATTATTCCACCCAATTCCTTTGCCCTGGCGCGTACCGTGGAATTCTTCCGTATACCCCGCAATATATTGACGATCTGCCTGGGCAAATCGACCTATGCGCGTTGCGGTATTATCGTCAATGTCACGCCGCTGGAACCCGAGTGGGAAGGTCATGTCACACTCGAATTTTCCAATACCACACCGTTACCAGCCAAGATTTATGCCAATGAAGGTGTTGCGCAGATGTTGTTCTTTGAGTCCGATGAGGTTTGTGAAACTTCCTATAAAGACAGGGGCGGGAAATATCAGGGGCAGACCGGAGTTACTCTGCCCAAGGCCTAGGAGCCTGCCTAGTTCAAGGACTGGATTTTCAGGGTAACGATATCGTTATCCTTATCGGCCTTTTCGATGCGAACCACGAGATAACCAAGGTCTGGTGCGAGCCATAGTATCGCCTGTTTGTCCTTGCGTCCCCGTTTGTTTCTCGAGACCTTAATGGTGCTGATCTGGCCTAGTGAGGTGTCGATGGATTCCTTGCCGATAACCTTGAAGTCATAGGTCTTGAGTTTGCCACCATCGGCTACTGGGAAGCTGATATCAGTTTCCGACGCCGATAGGTGAGCCATCAGTGCCAGATTGATACTCAGTTTGTCTAGCGTGGCATCGGGAATCTGCATATGCCAGGGGTCACCATTGATGATGTTGGTGACCTTCATCTGCTGCCAGTCGAATTTCAGGTGCACGTGTTTTTCCTTACCAGCTCGATCATATCGATAACTGAGCACCTGGAGACCGTCAACCCATGTCCATTCGCTTTGTTCGTCGACGGACACGCCCATCATGGTAGCGATCCAGCCGGTGGGTTCCGAACTGCTTGTGTAGCGCCAGCGGTTCTCACCGATTGCCACCAGTGACAGACTGGTATGCGCAATGATGTCACCATCCCGTTGTACGATATATTCCGCGCGAAACGGCTTTAGCGGGTTTTCGGTTGCAAAGCTTGCTGTCGCGCACAGTAGCAGTGTCAGCAGGGTCAGAACGTATGTTTTTACATTGTTCAATTTTCAGCTACCTGAACGGTTGGTGTCAGCGGTTGGCCAGCCAGCTTATCATCAAACAAAACCTGGCCATCGTGATAACTGACCCGCTGATGGCAAAGCAGTTGCACGACGTTGGGGTAAATCTGGTGCTCTATCCGGTGAACGCGTTGTTTCAGTTCATCGGCGCTCTCATGCGGATGGACAGCAATCCGGCCCTGCATAATCACGGGGCCGTCATCGAGTTTGGGGGTGACGAAATGCACACTGGCCCCATGCTGCGCTTCACCGGCCTGCAGGGCACGCTGGTGGGTGTTCAGTCCTTTAAATTTGGGTAATAGCGATGGGTGAATATTGATCAGTCGCCCCAGATACTGTTCCACCAGTGCATCGCTAAGTATGCGCATGAAACCGGCCATGATAATCCAGTCAGGCTGATAGCTATCGATGGCTGTCTGTAGGCGCATATCATAGGATTCCCTGGATTCGTCGTTATTGGCAACGAGTATGGTTGTCGGAATTTCGTGTCGGTCGGCACGCTCAATACCGTAGGCATCCGGCTTATCACTAATGACACCGACGATACGGGCATCAAGCTGTCCTGCGTCAATTTGATCGATGATCGCCTGTAAATTACTGCCATTGCCTGAAACCAGTACGACGAGTTTGCAGGGCATTTGTGGAGCAGACACGGCGATGACCCTTGATGTTACTTAGTGGCTACCAATAATGACTTCGGGGCTGGCCTCAGTGCTTTCGCGGATTTCACCGATAAGCCGGGCATCCTCCCCATTGCTGGTCAGCACTTCCGTGGCCTGATCGACATCATCTGCGCTGACGATAACGCACATACCGATGCCGCAGTTAAATGTACGGTACATTTCACGGCTCTCGATGTTGCCTTCTTCCTGCAACCAGTCGAAGATTTTTGGCCATTGCCAGCCGGTCTCATCAATCTGTGCGATGGTATTGGCGGGCATGACACGCGGCAGGTTTTCCAGCAGGCCGCCGCCGGTAATGTGTGCAAGCCCATGGATATTGACGGCCTGTTTCAAAGCCAGCAGCGACTTGATATAGAGTCGGGTCGGCGCCAGCAGGGTCTCCCCCAAGGAACTGCCATCAAAAGGCTGTTTCAGGTCATGATTACCCTGTTCAATGACTTTACGCACCAGTGAGTAGCCATTGGAATGGGGGCCGCTGGATGACAGGCCGATAATTTTATCGCCCGGTTTTATTGAGGCACCATCGATAATATCGGGCCGATTGACGACGCCGACACTAAAACCGGCAAGGTCATACTCCCCCTCATCATACATGCCGGGCATTTCAGCTGTCTCACCACCGAGCAGGGCGCAACCGGACTCTTCGCAACCACGTGCAATGCCCTTGATAACGGCTTCAGCCTGCTCCAGCGAGAGCTTGCCGGTAGCGAAGTAATCCAGAAAAAACAGGGGTTCGGCACCCTGTACGATAATATCGTTTACGCACATGGCGACCAGGTCAATGCCGATGGTGTCATGGCGGTCCATTTCAAAGGCCAGTTTCAGCTTGGTGCCAACGCCATCCGTGCCGGAAACCAGAATTGGATCAGGGTATTTGTCGGTATCAATACCAAACAGACCGCCAAAGCCGCCAACATCTGTCAGCACGCCCGGTCGCATGGTTGCACGGGTCAGTGGCTTGATGCGATCAACCAGGGCATTGCCGGCATCGATATCTACTCCCGCATCGCGGTAGCTCAATTTTTGTTTGGATTGTGTCATTGGAATGTGGGAAAACTGGAAACAGGTAATGTACGATACGCGATCTTGAACGTTCAATCTTACGCCATTCTATTTCATTACGACAGGATGTATCGGTGCACGTATTAAAATCGACTGATTTCATGATCCGCATTTTAACAGTGGCAATGCTGCTGGGTTTTGTGCCTCATGCCCATGCCGTTCGGGTAACTGATTTATACGAGGCACTGGTGCCGGTAGAAAATCAGGCCCCGGCGACGCGCGCGGATGCGCTCAAGGGTGTGCTGCGCAAGGTTGTTATCAAGGTGACGGGCCAAAGTGTGTTGCCTGCCAGTTTGCTGCAATCTGCCTCTCAAGTTGAGCACATGGTGGAGCAGTTCGGATATGAGTCAAGGCAAGAACCGGCGAGTAGTCAGCGACAGCTATATCTATGGGCAAAACTGAATCCCGTCGGGGTCAAGCAGCTGATCCGCAGGGCAGGGTTGCCGATATGGCCCGAAGAACGCCCGGCCACCCTGGTCTGGTTGGCAATAGATGGGGCTGCCGGACGCCAGATGATGGCAGAGGGTAGCGAGCATGAGGCGGTTTCCCTGCTGCACGATATCGCGGGTCAGCGTGGTCTACCGTTAGTATTGCCTTTAATGGATTTGCAGGAGAGTAGCGCTATCGATTTTGATGCGATTGCAACCATGCAACTGGATTCACTGCAGTCAGCATCGGCCAGATATGGCAGCCACCATGTACTGGTTGGGTATATTCAGCATGTTGATGGTGGCCTTTGGCGAGGCCGCTGGAAATTAATGGATGACGCAGAGCAGGTCACCATGACGCCGGAGGGGACATTGTCAGATGTTCTGGCATCCGGCATCAATCCATTGGCCAGCCGTATTGCGCAGCAATTTTCGAGTCTTTCCTATGTGGATAGTGAACAGTATATCGATCTGGCCGTAGACGATATCAATGGCGCTGCGGACTACGCGCGCAGCCTTAAGTATCTACAGTCTCTGAGCCTGGTATCACAGGTAGATGTGGTTGGTGTTGATAAAGAGATGGTCAACTTCCGGCTACATACAAAAGCAGATCTCGCTGCCGTGGTGCAGGTGATTGGCCTGGGGCGCGTGTTGTATGCACGTGACGCTATCGACCGGCTCGTTTATGGCCTGAATCCATAATAGCCCGCATATCTCAACGGGCGACAGGATATCTTCATACTTACATGAAAGATTTAATAGTGATGAGATCAATGAATTCCAACTTGTATGTTGATATGTCTATCCCGGTTCTGGCTTGTTCTAGCACACCTGAACTTGCGCTTCATCGAAAAGGTAGCTATGGCTACCTTTTAGGTTCCAGCGCGGCGTTCAGCTGCACCAGCCCTGCGCCAGATTCCGAGATCCTGTTGAGACATGCGGGCTAGCTGTGAGTGTACAGTTACCACTGGACATCACGTTACGTGATGAGGCGACGCTGGACCGGTTCGTTACAGGCCACAATCAGGAACTCTTCGATCTGTTGCAGCGGTTTAATCCCTCGCAAGCCCAGGGCATGATTTTGATTACCGGGGTGGCTGGCTCGGGCAAAACGCATTTGCTGCAGGCGGTCTGTCGAGAAACCACCCATGCTGTTTATTTACCGCTGGCGATGATTGCCCGGCTATCAGGGGATATCTTTGAAGGCCTGGCTGATCGTCCCCTGGTCTGTCTGGATGACCTGCAGGCGCTTTCCGGAAACGCGGAAATGCAGCTGGCATTGTTCACACTAATCAATGACCTGAAGGAAAATGGCCAATCATTCATTTTTAGCGCAGACCGCAAGATTGATCAGGCGATTTTCGGGCTGAAAGACCTGGTTTCCCGCCTCAATGCCTGTGCCCGTTATCATCTGGAATTACCGGAAGATACGCATAAGCTGGCATTTTTACAGCTTGACGCACATCGCAGGGGGCTACAGATAGGGAATGACGTGATTAACTGGATTTTGACGCACACCCCGCGTGACATGACGAACCTGGTCTCGTTGATGAATCGCCTTGATCAGGAGTCTCTACGCAGTCAGCGCAGGGTTACCATACCCTTCATCAAGCAGGTTCTGGGGTCTATAGACTAGTTAATACACTTTTCAGTCTGGTTTCGGTATGCAGTTAACCCAGATTAAGTTGATCTGCATTTTCCCATTATGATATAAAGGGATTTCCGAATACCGGGCATGAGATCCGGGATTAATATAAGCAAACCAGTAGACCAATATAAATCTAAAAGCTGGTAACTATCTGGATAACAGAGGTGATGAATGAGAGAGCTAAGGGGTAAGGGGCAAGTGTTTAAATCAGTATTGCTAGCCGCAACATTGACTGTCAGCGCATTTCAGGCCGAGGCCAGGCCACAGCGTGATCTTCCACTTCCATCCGGAAAACCGACAGCAGATGCCATTATTGACCAGGTCTACTACCTGAACCATTTTTATGGATTCGATAACTACAGTATCGAAAACCTGGGTAGCAAAAGCGTGACGGTTATTGTCAACCGTACCGAAGGAAACCGGCCCAAGACCATGACGGTTACCCGGCATATCAATAACAAATATACCGACGGCAAGATAAGGGCCCGCGATATTGCCTTTTTTGGCTCGGGTAAATTAAAGGCGACCGGCTTTCTTATTACCGATTATGAAGATGAATCCAAAACCCAATCCTATATGATCTACCTGCCGGCATTGCGCAAGATACGCCGTTTTGCACAGCCTGCCCATGATGATGACTGGGGCGGCACGGTATTCACCTTTGGCGATGTCGCTTTGCGCAAGCCCGAACATGAAACCCACCAGTTACTGGGCGAAGAGGCCTTTAATCATTGTTCAGGTTTTATGGAAATCCCGCGCAATCAACGTAACCGCTACACCCGTGATTTACCCACGAGTGAGCCATGTGAGCACAAGGGCAAGCAGATTTACAAGGTCAAGAGTACCACCAAGTTTGAGAACTGGTGGTATGACGAGCGTATCAGTTATGTCGATACCAAGACATTCGGGGATTACCGAACCGAGTATTTCAAGGATGGCAAAATGGTCAAGATTATTGACCGTGACTGGGGAGAGCTCTCTGCAGAATTCAAGGACCCGCGCAAGCTGTTCTGGAAATCATGGTATGGCAAGGATTTGACTACAGGCAAGGAAACCTGGGCCTATATCCCGCGCGACGTAGTGAAGTTTAATACCGATAAGCCCGCTTCTTACTGGTCGCCAAGGACCCTGACCAAACTGAAGCGTTAGTCTTTGTTGTTTAATAAAAAAGCCGGCCACTGGTCGGCTTTTTTTATGCCCAGATGTGTCTTTCGGCTGCTGGCAGCAGGTGGGGCGCGGGCTAGCTCAATTTAAGTGCCAACGTCGCCAGCCGACGGCCGGCGGACAGGCAGAGTTGCTTTTCTTCCCTGCTGATGGTGATCTCACCCTTTATTCCCGTGTGTCGGCTGGGTCCATAGGGCGTTCCGCCTGATCGTGTCTCCAGCAGTTCATTGTTGTCATACGACAGTCCACAGATCAGCATGCCGTGATGCAGCAACGGCAGCATCATGCTTGTCAGCGTGGTTTCCTGCCCACCATGCAGGGAAGCCGTCGATGTAAATGGCATGGCGGGTTTACCGGCCAATACCCCTTCAAGCCATAGTCCTGAAGTCGTATCCAGAAAATATTTGAGTGATGAGGCCATATTGCCAAAATGTGTCGGGCTGCCAATGGCCAGCCCGGCGCAGCTCTTGAGATCATCCAGCGTGGCATAGGGGTCGCCATCTGCCGGGATTGCCTCCTCTGTTGCCTCGCATAGCGGAGACACCGTCGGGACGGTTCGTATAATGGCCTCTATACCCTCAATTTCCTCAACACCGCGGCCGATCAGGCGCGCCATCTCCTGAGTGGACCCGTGCCGGGAGTAGTACAGAACGAGTATATTCAACTTTTTACCCCTTGATGAACTTATCAGCAGTTTAGCAGTCTTCTCTAGGAACCACATATGGTCAGCTGATAGCCTGGAGTACAACAAAATGTACCTGAAAGGAATAATTGGTCTACAGGCATTACTTGTCTGCAGTATGTCATCCATCAGCTGGGGAGAAGAGGTACTGCGGTTCAATAGCGGCGAACAGCAGGTTCAGCTGGTCGAGCTTTACACGTCGCAGGGCTGTAGCAGTTGTCCGCCTGCCGAGAACTGGTTGAACCAGCTAAAGTCGGATGAACGCTTGTGGAAAAATATTGTGCCGATGGCGTTTCATGTGGATTACTGGGATTATCTTGGCTGGCGAGATATCTATGCGAGCAACCGGTTTAGTAACCGGCAACGCCGACATCGTAATGCGGGCAATGTGGCATCTGTTTATACACCGGGTTTTGTACTTAACGGCAAGGAGTGGAAGGGCTGGTTTAGCCGGGATCCGTTGCCAAAGGCAATTGCGCAACGTGGCATACTGGCTGCATCACTGCAACAAAACCGGCTAATGGCCAGCTATTCCCTTACCCCTGATAGTGAGCTGGTGTTGAATGTTGCTGTACTGGGTTTTGAGATAGACACCCCGATTGAGGCAGGGGAAAATGCCGGCCGTAAGCTTCGACATGAATTTGTCGTACTGGCGCACGACAACCATGTGTCGGACAGTGGTCAATGGCAGGTCGATATACCTGCAGTAAAGGCAGATTTGGCCGGCCGGTTTGCCCTGGCACTATGGGTAAGTCCGGCAGGTAAACAACAGCCATTGCAGGCCACTGGCGGATGGTTGCCACGAGATATCTTTTAGCCCGCATACGTTATACTTGGCATACCTGAACATGGGAAAGCAGGAACATGTCAAAGATCTATTATCTGGGGCGTTTTATCCGTTTCATGATGAAACGCTTTATCGAGGACCGTGGGACACATACCGCGGGCACGCTTGCCTATACCACGCTTATCTCATTAGTACCGTTGCTCGCGGTTGGCTTGTCTTTCCTTGCCATCTTTGCTGACCTGAAGAACCATTCCAACGAAATTCTTGATTTTCTGTTTGTAAATTTTGTACCTGCCTCCAAGGAAATCCTGCAGGAGCATATCCAGGAATTTGCCGGCAAGGCGACAAAAATGTCGGCTGCAGGTCTGGTGGTTCTGATCTTTACCGCGCTGATGATGATGGCCACCATTGATGCCTCATTGAATCGCATCTGGCGCGTCAGGACACATCGTAACAAGAAGGCCAGTTTCCTGGTCTATGGGGCGGTATTGACCTGGGGACCTATCCTGGTCGGTGCAGGTATCGGTGTTACCTCCTACCTGGTCTCACTGCCGTTAGTCAGTGAAGCAGCATCACCCTTTGGAGGCAAGAAAGCCATTCTGGGGTTGACGCCCTATGTGCTGGAAACTGCGGCCTTTGTCCTGCTATATCTCATCGTGCCAAATCGGCGAATACGTTTTAGTCATGCCCTGGCAGGGGGTATCCTCGCTGCTGTGCTGTTTGAGGCAGCGAAGCGCGGCTTTGCCTGGTATGTCACTACATTCCCGACGTACGAGGCAATCTACGGGGCATTGGCCGTTATTCCGATTTTTCTGGTTTGGGTCTACGTCTCCTGGCTGGTCATTCTGCTGGGGGCCGAGTTTGCCTGCTGTCTGGATGTCTATCGCGACCATAATGAGATGGACTGGAATGCCGATGAGGTCAAATTTGTACTGGCAGTGCGCTTGCTGGGTTCTATGTGGAAGGCACAGCATCAGGGCTCAGCCCTGACAGTGCGTGACATGTTAAAGGCAATGCCGACGGTTGATGAGGAAAATCTGCGCGATGTCCTGCTGGATTTAAAACAGGCAGGATTTATTGCGCGGACAACGGAACGGCGCTGGATGCTGGCGTTGGATATGGATGACGTCACACTGTTGAGTTTATATCGCAGCGGCAATTTCAACCTGCCTGAGCCCAGGGGACGCTGGACCGAGCTGGATGGCTGGAGCCAGCGGCTGGCCGAAGTACTGGTCGATATTGATCGTCAGATTGACGATGATATGGATATTTCGCTTAAGTCATTATTTCGCAGTGCACCGGCGGATAGTGAATTCCTGGGACAGGCTCAGCAGGGTCAGGAACAATCCAATGTGCATGCGCTTGTGCAGGATGACAGTCTGGTGGGTCACGATGACCTGGCAGACGAAGATATCACAGAGGAATTTCGTTAGGCCTATGGATGTCTTAAGAATAATAATATTCATGCTGTTGATCGTTTCTGGTTTGGCGCATGCTGCCAGTGGAAGCAGTATGGCTATTCAGGAGCAGTCTCATGATATTGCGGCTGACTTTACGTTACAGGATGCGAATGACCAGACACATCGCCTGTCCGATTATAAGGGCCAGTGGGTGATCGTGAATTTCTGGGCGACATGGTGCAGCCCATGCATCAGGGAGATACCCGAACTCAACCGGTTTTATCAACGACACCATCAGGCTGGTGTGAATATAATCGGTATCAACTTTGAAGAACTGTCTGTTGAGCAACTAAAGCAGGCAATCGGCGAATTTGGTATAAGTTATCCTGTTTTGAGAATCGGTAGCGTGCCACTGGTGCCTTTTGAACCCCTGAGGGGTTTGCCGAGTACCTTTGTGGTATCTCCGGAGGGTCGTCTGGTGAAGTCATGGCTTGGTCCGGTTAACGAGGATGTTTTAAACAGGTATGTGCTGCCAAAGCTGAATAAGGGCAAGGCAGTAAACAGTGACAGTGTTGTCAGGAGATAATCATGCGATATAGCAAACGTCTTGTTCTATTGCCTTTAGCCGTATTACTGGTCAGTTTTTCAGTAGTTGCCTCGTCTGCAGAGACGCCACGTGACCCCTACAAGTTTTTCTTTAACGAGTCGTTCGGTGATTATTCCGAAGAACTGGCCACCGCAAAGGAAGAGGGCAAGAAGGCAATAATGATTTTCTTTGAAATGGATGAATGTCCATTTTGTCATCGTATGAAGACAACCATCATGAACCGGCCAGGTGTTCAGGAATACTTTCGTGAACGTTTTCTGATGTTTGCACATGATATTGAAGGCGACCTCGAAATGGTTGATTTCGAGGGTAATGAGACGACCCAGAAAGACTATGCCGTCAAGGTGCATCGTGTTCGGGCAACACCGGTCATCGCCTTCTTTGATTTACAGGGTAAGCGAATCGTGCGATATATCGGTGCCACGGCCAGTGCTGAGGAATTCAAGTGGCTTGCAGACTTTGTTGCAGATGGTCATTATAAAAACACCAGCTTTACCCGATATAAAAGAGCAAAAAAGAAAGAAAAAAAGGCCAGTTAGTGCCCCTTCAAGGTAATAATTTATGATTCAGCATTCCTGTGGTGTTTCGCGGCAAGGCGCAGTGCGCAGGCAATGGCCTTAGTCCTTGCCAAGTGCTGCAACGCCGCAGCGGGATACCACAGGAGTGCCCGAAGGGTTGGCCTGTCAGCGTCCATGGCGTTGTTACGTCTCTTGCAAAGGACTAGGGCCATTTGCGGCGAGACGTGCCTAGCCCTGAACGCTGACAGACCAACTGCATCCCAAATTATTACCTTGAAGGGGCACAAGTTGTTACGCCGAACTATTCAATACATATGGTTTCTCTGCGTGTGCCTGACAGTTACGGCCCATGCGGAGGAGGCCGCTTCCCTGCCTGACCCACTCAGCCTTGAACAGGCTGTACAGATGATTGATGAAGGGCATCCTGCGTTGCTGCAGGCACGCCTTGATGAGCAGTATGCAGAAACCGATTTATTGGCAGCAAATGCCAGTAACAGTCTCAGGGTTGATCTGGATGGTCGCCTGCGCTGGTCGGAGTCACATCTTGATATCCCGTTGACCAGCGACTCCAAGGATCACCGGCTGGGACTGGTGGTTAGTAAGCCGGTCTATGACGGTGGTTATGCCGCGGCAAACCGGCAGGCAGCGCAGCTATCCGGTACCTCGGCAGGTCTGGATTATGACTACGCAAGGAAACGCTATGTCATTACTGTCATGCAGCAGTTTTTTAACATCATACTTGCCGACCTTGAAGTCGCCAGGGATACAGAAGAAATGTCGACCGTCTTTGTGCGGATGGACAGGGCACAGGATAATCATGAGTTAGGTCGAATATCCGATGTGCAGCTACTTGAATTACAAAGTGCCTACCAGGAATCACGGGTCAGGATGTATAACAGTGAAGCCAGGGCCCGGCAGACACGCCAGGCATTGGCCTTGAGTCTGAATCGTCCAGGTCAACAACCCTCGCAGTTAACCCCACCAGATATTAATGTGAGTAGTCGGGTGCTGCCTGAATATGATGCATTACTGGGCAGGACATTATCAGGCAATCCCCGGCTAAAAGCCCTGGATCGCTCTATCGAAGCGGCAAGGGCGCGCATCACTGCAGCGAAATCGGGCTCTAAACCTAAGGTAACAGCATTAATCGAACGTGCAGAGCAATCGCGTGATACCGCTACCTCTGATAAATGGCGTGTAGGTGTGGAATGGTCCATGCCGATCTATGATGGTGGCCTGAATGATTCAGCCGTACGTCGGGCACATCTGGACGTGAATAAACTGATGTACCAGCGTCAGCAGTTAGAGCTTGAATTAAGAGCGCAGGTTCGCGAGATTGTTGAACAGTTCAGAATATTGAATGCCAAGTATGACAGTAATCAGGCGTTTACCGACTATCGCGAGCTTTATATGGATCGTTCGCGTGCATTGTATGAGCTGGAAGTTAAAACTGATCTTGGCGATGCAATGGTAAACATATCCGAATCGCAATTGCGCAGTGCCCGCCAGCAATTTGAAATGGCTTTGTTGCTGGCCCAGTTAAATTTACTTGCAGGGGAACCCGTCATGAAGTGGGATGCATTATCCAAGGCTAAACCTGAGACCGAGGGAGGTGGCTTATGAATCCGGCTGTCTTAAACCTGAGAAAATTTGTTGGGATCTTGCTGCTGTTGTGCGCAACGAATGGTATGGCTGGTGAGGCACAGGGCGTACTGCATTGGGATGATCGGGCGAATCTTTCCCTGCCAGTGTCAGGCGTGATCGAGGAAGTGCTGGTCAGTGCCGGGCAAACAGTGAAACAGGGTCAGGTCATGCTGAAACTGGACACACGGCGTGCAAAGGCACAGTTGCAAGCTGCACAAGCCCGCCTGACACGCTTCAAGCCGGGTCGTGACGAGGCGGAGCGGGAGCTGGAAAGGGCGGAGGAACTGTTTGACAGAACGGTGTTATCAGAGGTTGAGCTGCAACAGGTGAAGATAGATTTTGCAGAGAAAGATGCGGCATTGCAGGAAGCCCGTGCAGCAGTGGTAGAAGCGGGACTTGATGTTGAATATAGTGAGTTGAAGGCACCCTTTGACCTGGTGGTATTACATAACCATGCAGTAAAAGGTCAGGCGGTCGTCAATAGCATGCAGGCGACGCCATTAATAGAAGTGGCCCGGCATCGGCTGGTTGCCAGCGTATCACTGCCAGCGAAAAGATTGGCCGGTATAAAAAAGGGACAGCAGGTTACGGTTTCCTATGATGGTAAAACGGTCGCAGGGAAAATTACTACAGTTACATATGATGCAGGCAAGCAGCACTCTGCATTAAGAATTGATATCGCAGATCAGCAGGCAGTCAAAGGTGCAGCAGGTTATCCGGTACTTGTTACATGGCCCTGATCTGCAAGCGCTGTCTGGTTGATGGCCGTGTGCAGGGTGTGTTTTATCGTGC
This sequence comes from Gammaproteobacteria bacterium, assembly GCA_026196145.1. Lineage (GTDB taxonomy): Bacteria > Pseudomonadota > Gammaproteobacteria > JAJDYQ01 > JAJDYQ01 > JAJDYQ01. The sequence goes on along the minus strand of JAPHTU010000285.1, from coordinate 5,094 downwards.
AACAGCCCACAGGAAAGCCCTTGATATTGGAGTAAACGGCTGGGTGCGTAATTTACCTGACGGCAGAGTTGAGGCCTTGCTACAGGGTGAATCGACACAGGTTGAACAGATGCTTGACTGGTTGTGGCAAGGCCCAAGTAACTCACATGTGACCAGTGTGCAGTGCTATGATGAACAACCAGTAAGCACTGATTCTTTTATCGTGACTCGCTAACCAGGATAACTATGTTTGGTCTGACCCTCGACGACAAGCAGGATAGGCAGCTGTCATTACCCGACTTGCTTGCGGCCATGGTTGCAGATGGTCTCATCCAGCAGGAACAGTTTGACGAGCTTAACAGCAGTTTCAGGCCGAAGGACCTGGAGAATACACACCCTATTACGCTGATCGCACAGCAGGCATGGCAGGCCGCCGAAGATGGAAGCCTGCTAAACGAAGAAGCCATTTCAATGTGGTTGGCAGACAAACTGGGTATGCCTTACCTGCGGATAGACCCGTTAAAAACGGATGTACAGGCAGTCACTGCGCTCGCCTCATTCAAGTATGTTTCCAATCGGCATATCCTGCCAGTTGAGGTGAAGGGTAATAAGGCGATCTTCGCGACATCAGAGCCGTTGCAGCAAAAGTGGGTGCATGACCTGGGCTCCATGATCCAGAAGGATATTGAGGTGGTTCTGGCCACGCCGGCCAATGTAGAAAAATATACGCTGGAATTTTATTCGCTTGCCAAGTCGGTCAATATGGCTGGTGATGATCCTGGAATCCGGGTTCCCGGTATCAATAACCTGGAGCAACTGGTACAGCTGGGTGAGTCCGGCAACCTTGATGCCAATGACCAGCATATTGTGCATATTGTGGACTGGCTGCTGCAATTTGCCTTTGAGCAGCGTGCCAGTGATATCCATCTGGAACCACGCCGCGATATGAGTTACGTACGTTTTCGTATCGACGGTATGTTGCACATGGTATATGAAGTGCCGACCAGTATTATGACAGCAATCATTAGTCGCATTAAATCCATTGGCGGCATGGATGTGATAGAGCGTCGCCGACCACTGGATGGTCGTGTTAAAACCAAAACACCAAAAGGTAACGAGGTTGAGTTAAGGCTATCAACACTGCCAACGGCCTTCGGCGAAAAAATGGTGATGCGGATATTTGATCCCGATGTACTGGTAAAGGGATTTACCCAGCTGGGGTTTACCAAGAATCATAACGAGATGTGGGCTGATATGGTATCCGAGCCCAATGGCCTGATACTGGTTACCGGGCCTACAGGGTCAGGTAAAACAACTACCCTGTACTCAACGCTAAAACATATAGCGAAGCCCGAGCTTAACGTCTGCACCATTGAAGATCCCATTGAACTGATAGAACCACAGTTTAATCAGATGCAGGTTAATGCGTCGATTGGCCTGAAGTTTTCGGATGGTGTGCGTGCCTTGCTCAGACAGGACCCGGACGTCATCATGATTGGCGAGATACGTGACCTGGAAACCGCCGAAATGGCAATCCAGTCATCATTAACCGGACACCTGGTACTAAGTACCTTGCATACCAATAGTGCGATTGCGACGATTTCCCGATTAATGGAGATTGGCGTGACGGATTACTTATTACGTTCTACTCTACTGGGTATTGTCGCGCAACGCCTGCTCAGGACCCTCTGTCCGCACTGCATGCAGGAAGGTGAGGTAAGCGAGGTAACCTGGGCCCAGTTAACACGGCCCATGAAAATGAAAATGCCGGCGAAGGTCAATCAGCCAGTTGGGTGCCTGGAATGCCGAAATACAGGCTACCTGGGGCGCGTTGGTATCTACGAAATGTTACGGGCAACCCAGAAACTCAAGGACATGATTCGTACCGATGTCGAACAGCATGACCTATATGCAACCGCAGTCCGTGAAGGTATGGTGCCGCTTAATGTGAATGGTGCGCTGAAAGTGGCCTTGGGCAAGACAACGCCGGAAGAAGTCATGCGTGTTGTCAGTATTACCTGAGTGTTGGTGGATGAATGTTTCCATCAGAAAACGGACAAATTATAAGCATATAATACTGGCCGGTTCGGTCACAAATGGCTAGTGGAATCAGGTTGTAATATGACCCGCCCTGGCACATATCGGATATCCATATAGTGGATCGAAAGACAAATGCTGAAATCCTGTCGCGAATATATGCAATAGTTAAGAAACAATAATGACTATTGAAAACGTGCGTATTTCAACGCCTTTGAATAAACTTACACTGCAATTCGAATCTCTGTTGCTCGAAAAAAGGTTCGATGACTGGCTCAGTACATCTCGAAACACCCAAATGCGATTGGCCATGCTGCTTGTCAGTTTGTTGTATGGAATCCTGGGGGCTCTAGATCCATTTTTCAGCACCGGTGCAATCGTATTAAAGGCGCAACTACTTCATTTACTGGTCATCATACCGATGCTCTGGATATCTGTTGCGATTGGTTCAAACAAAAATACAAAAAAGTATTTTGTACCATCTGCCGTTGTCACGACGGCCACAGCTGCATTGTGTCATCTTTACCTGGTCCACTTGTCCGGCCTGCAAAGCGTCTATGTGCCGGAACTCTATTTTATGGTGTTGTGGATCTTTGTTGTCGCAGGGTTTCGACTGCGTCTGGCAGTGATCCTGGCGCTGGGTATTATCTTTGCGGCCATCTTCAATGCCGCGGCGTTACCGCATGAGGAAAGCAGTGTACTGTACGGCTATTATTTCTGGCTGTTAGTATCATTTTCACTCGCCTACCTCGGTGGGCATCTGCTGGAGTACTACACAAAAGTAAATTTTTATAACAACCAGCTACTTCTGGAAGAGATCGACGAACATAAGGCTACTCAGGAACAACTAAAACATGCCGCATTTCATGATGCGCTAACAGGATTGCCCAACCGGGTGCTGCTTAGTGACCGTCTCAGAAATGCCATTTCACGCGCAGAGCGGGCAGAGAAAAAAGTGGGGTGGATCTATGTTGACCTCGACCATTTCAAACAGCTTAACGATACGTTCGGGCACGGCTCCGGGGATATGCTATTGACGATCGTTGCACAACGGCTGCGTGAACACGTCAGGGAAGTGGATACAGTCGGAAGACTGGGCGGCGACGAGTTCACTGTATTGTTAGACGCCATCAATAACGACGATGAAGTGTTACGGATAGCGGAGAAAATACGTGCAAAGCTAGAAGAACCATATGACCTTGGAGCAGAACAGATGTCCAAAATAAGCGCCAGCATCGGTGTAGCACTATACCCCGATCATGGCAGTGATGAGATCGAGCTTTCCAAAAGTGCTGATGCGGCAATGTACCGCTCTAAAAGTAGTGGCAGGAATAGAGTGACATTGTTCACACCATAAACGGATAAAATCGTAGCACTAGGATAATGTCCTATTGTTGATAGTTTGAGACGAGTTATTGACTCCGACCTGACAAGAGTACGACGATATGCGCAAACAGGGGTAGACGCACGCGCTACCTACAGATTCCTGTAAAAATTAACTATTCCAGGTTTGTTTTGCACAGGACCTCACTCATATTGCCAATGAGTAGCAGTAGTTGAGAGTTCTTGATGCGGTAGAAAACGCGGTTGGCTTCCCGGCGCGATACCAGGATATGTTTACGCTTGAGGAGTTCCAGGTGCTGCGAGATATTGCTTTGGGAAGTGCCGATTCTTTCCACCAGTTCATTGACCGCCATTTCATCATCACCCAGAACGCACAGGATGCGCCATCTTAACGGGTGTGCCATGGCTTTTAATGCGTTGGCAGTGAGTTCGCTGTCTTCCGGGCTGGGCAGGTTGTCTTCTTCGATCATGGCTTACTCGTCGTCATCTTGTTGAATGCGGGAAAAACCGGTCATATCCTTGGCGATACAGAGTATATCGGTTATTACATTATTTTCATCTTTAATGGCGCTACGGCTGAAGCGTATCGGTATTTGCTTGCCATTACTGTGGATAAAACGTGCGTCAATCTGGCTCATGGCGCCAGTTCTGATCAGTGCCTCAAGCCATGTCCCCATGAAGGCCGATGCCTGCTCATCGCCTTCTTCTTCAAAGATATCGCTGATCGGTAGATCGATTAATTCCTGTTCCGTATAACCCAGCATCTTTCGCGCGGTTGGGTTGGATGACTTGACCTTGCCTTCCGGGCTGAGAACGAGAAGCGCTTCACCCATATTATTGATAATGTTTTGTAGATATTGCCTTGCCTGCTCCAGTTCGGCGGTACGTTCCGTCACTTGTTGCTCAAGGATAATATTCAGGTCACGCTCTTTCTCGATCAGTCGCAAGTAGGTGCTGATCTTGTGAATTAACTGGTTATCGTCAATTGGCTTGAGCAGGTAGTCGGCTGCGCCCACCGCGTAACCTTTTTCCTGGAATTCTTCAGATTTAAAGGCAGCGGTGAGAAAAATAATCGGGATATCGCGGGTACGTTTTCTGATCTTGAGCATTGAGGCTGCCTGAAAGCCGTCCATTTCTGGCATCTGAATATCCAGCACGATCAAATCGATATCCGGTGTGCCGACGGCCGTATCAATTGCCTGCTGGCCGGAGCTGGCTTCCAGGATATCTACATCCAGGTGTTTGTTGATGAGTGTCCTCAGGGTGAACAGATTGTTTTCGTTGTCATCAACAATCAGTATCTTGAATTTGCTTTTGATCGGGCTGTTGTTTACTTGTTCGGACATAATGATTTATCAGGCAAGTAGATTTTCAATGAGCATTTTTAGTTTGTCCGCATCAACCGGCTTGGCTATTTCGGCCTTGATATTACTGTAAGAACGTTCGGGTGCTTGCATGTCGCAGCTCATGGTGATGATCGGTATATTTGCCAGAGGCGGTATTTTTTCAATCTGCTCAATCGTAGCATAACCATCCTTAACCGGCATGGCGATATCCATCAAAATCAGGTCGATCTCCGGGTCGCATTCCAGTGTTTCCAGTGCCTCTTCGCCATCGCCAGCGCCGCTGACTGTGTAACCCCAGTTTTCCAGCGTAGGTGTTAACGATAACAGCGTTTGCAGATCGTTATCCACAACCAGAATATGCTGCCCCCTGGCAACCGGTCGGGTATTT
>JAPHTU010000315.1 GCA_026196145.1 Gammaproteobacteria bacterium | reverse complement strand
TCGTAGGTGGCGCGCAATTCAATAATCTCCCCCGCATGGTTCTTGATTACCTCTGTGCAGGTGATGTAATAGGCGAAGCGTAGTCGAACCTCGCGACCCACTGTGAGGCGGAAAAATTTCTTTGGTGCATCTTCCATGAAGTCATCCCGGTCGATATAGATTTCACGACTAAACGGGATCTTACGTGTACCGAAGTCGGGGTTTTGCGGGTGGTTCTTGGCGTCAAATTCCTCTGTCTGGTCTTGCGGGTAATTCTCGATCACGACTTTCAATGGATTGAGTACGGCCAGTCTTCTGGGTGCATGCGTATTTAATTCCTCGCGTACCGCATTCTCCAGTTCGCTCATTTCAATGGTGCTGTCTTTTTTGGTCACGCCAATCCGATCGCAGAACGTCCTGATTGCAGTTGCCGGGTAACCTCGGCGGCGCATCCCGGATATGGTCGGCATACGCGGATCATCCCAGCCGTCAACCCGCTTTTCATCAACCAGCAGGTTGAGCTTACGTTTACTGGTGATGGCGTATTCCAGCTGCAGGCGCGCAAATTCAATTTGTTGAGGGTGGGAAGGCGTATCAAGTTCATCAAGCACCCAGTCGTATAGTGGTCGGTGGTCCTCAAATTCCAATGTGCACAGAGAGTGGGTAATGCCTTCAATCGCATCCGATATGCAGTGGGTATAGTCATACATCGGGTAGATACACCATTCGTTGCCGGTCTGGTGATGTTCAGCATGCTTGATGCGGTAAATGACCGGGTCACGCATATTCAGGTTCGGTGACGCCATATCGATCTTCGCTCTGAGTACCAGTTCACCATCGGCAAACTCACCGGCTTTCATGCGCCGGAATAAATTCAGGTTCTCGTCAATACTGCGATTGCGGTCCGGGCTTTCGGTGCCGGGTTGAGTCAGGGTGCCGCGCGTCTGACGAATCTGTTCTGCGTTCTGGCTGTCGACGTAGGCCTTGCCGTCCTTGATGAGTTGCTCGGCATATTCGTAAAGCTGACCAAAATACTCGGACGAGAAACGTAGCTCGTTCCAGTGATAACCCAGCCATGAGACATCTTCCTCGATAGATTTGACATACTCGGGATTCTCCTTTTCCGGATTGGTATCGTCAAAACGTAAATTGCACAGACCATTGTAGGACCTGGCAATACCAAAATTCAGCACGATGGATTTGGCATGCCCGATATGCAGATAGCCGTTCGGCTCAGGAGGAAATCGGGTGATTACCTTGCCCTGATGCTTGTTGTTTTCAATGTCCTGATCAATGATATTGCGAATAAAATTGACGGGTGCTGGCTTGTTTATCTCGGTTGACATGTCTTGCGCAGGCTTGGGAAGAGGGCGGATATTACCATTACCTTCATTGAATGTAATGCTCACTTAAAATGCGGAAGGTGCCAATTACGGTTTTATCCCTGGTTTCAAATCCATCGTACAGCTTGAAGAATATTCCTCCGGCGGGGAGGTCGCCACCATAGTTAAGATGCAGACTAACAATAAAGTCATCACGGCCGGCCAATGCTGGCGGAAAATCATGGCTCTCGAATACTCTGCCAGCACGATCAAGCAAATCGATGCTGATATGATGGGTTCCTTTATCAGCTATCAGGTTGATAATCAGATGCCCGCGCAGGCCAGGATATCCTGCCCTGAGAACGTTAATGATGCGGTCCGGTCTCGAGTGTTTGTTGGAAGCGATCAGGTTATTGGTAAAATAGGCATTCGTTACGTAGGCTGGCTGACGATAACGACCGGCATTTGCTTCCTGGTAAGGTAGCTGGACTGTAAGAGTGATAAGCGAGATTACTACTGTGAGGAATCTCCGAATATAAACTGGCTTGGCGGGCATGCCCGGATTTTATCCGATAGAAATTATGAAAACAGCACCCTACATGCAGGCATTCATCCTTATCTGCCTGCTTAATTCCATCGCACTGGCCGACATGAAGGGTTCCGGCTACCGAATTCTGGCGGGCGGGCAGGAGTTTCAGGTTGAAATTGCCGAGTCCAGCGAGCAGAAGCGATTGGGGCTGATGCATCGTCGCGCTATGCCGGCATTACATGGGCTGTTAATGGTATTCGAGCGAGATAAGACTATACCCATCTGGATGAAGGAAATGCAGTTTCCGCTTGATGTGGTCTGGATATCGGCCGCTGGCATCGTTGTTGATCTGCAAACATTGCAACCGTGCAGGCAAAATCCCTGTCCTGTATTCAATCCCCGGCAACCGGCACGCTTTGTATTGGAGGTCGGTGCGGGCTTATTTCCACTAAATCGCGGTGATAAAGTTGAAATTATTGATGCAAGCGGGGATAGTCTGCTTCCGTCCGTTTAGGGCCTCAAATCGCATAAACAATAGCTGTTCTACTAGCAGGAATTACACATGATCAGGAAATACCACCTCTATCAAGTAGTGCTGGGTCTCGCTGTCTTTCTACTGGGGGTGACAGCCCAGGCCGCACAGGTGGAAGTCGCAGGTAAACACACGCGTTCTGACGGTAGTATTTATGACTTTGAGGTTGTCGATGGCGATGCCCTGAGTCCAGGTGACCGGTTTCAGATTATTATTAATGCTGATAAAGCCACCTACTACGCAATCCTGTATTTTTCCCGGGATGGGGGTGCTGCACAGATATTTCCACCAGCCGGTAAGACCGGAAAAATCAGTTCAGGTGCGCGGCAATACGTCCCTGGCGTGGACAATTACTTCACGCTCGATGTCAATGGCGGGCGGGAGCTGATGTTTGTGGTGACCTCGCCCAATGGCTTATCCAATCTTAAATCGGTATTGCGTGGCGTCGAGTCTGCGGGCAATTCCCCGGCTGCTATCCACGCCTATTTGCAAAAAAGGTTACCACAGGCAGTAAAGCTGGAAATTACCAATACGGGCAAACCGATCGCTTCTTCAACCGACTCGATATCCAGTAGCCTGGTACGTGATTATTCGGCGATATATGCAAAAAATCCGTGGCCGGACACCGCTGCATCGGAACAGTACGGGCAGGGCCGTGTGCGCCGTGGTGACGATAATTCCATTCCGGAGGCGGTGCGTCGCCGGGCAACCGAGGTGCGTTCATTACTAAAAAGACCAAAAGGCACCAGCGACTCATCGTCGCTGCGCACGGTACAGGTATCACCATCAAGACCTTCAGCGCCGGTAACAGGTGACATCCGACGTGATCAAACAGCCACACTCAGGGCGCAGAAAGAAAAACGTGCCGAAGAAGCGCGCATACGCCAGCAAAAACTGGCTGAAGAAGAGCGTCAACGTCAGCAGGAGATTGAAGCGGCAAAGCTTGCACGGCAACAGGCTGAGGAAGAGGCTAGCCGTCTGCGGGCAGAGCGTGAGGTAGCAGAACGTCTGGAGGCTGAGCGCATTGCAGAGGCCGAGAGACAGGACATGGAACTGGAGGCGAAGCGTGTTGCCATGCTGGAGGCCGAGGCTGAGGCAGAGCGACAGGCAGCATTACGTGCTGAAGAGGAACGTCAACGGGCTGAGCAAAAACGGCTGCAAGCGGAACAGCAAGCCAAACGCCTGGCAGAAGCAGAGGCGAGACGTCTACAGGAAGAAAAAGCCGAGGCTGAGCGCCTGGAAGCTGAGCGTATCGCATTAGAACGTGCCAAAAAAGAACAGCAACGTCTGGCGATGGAAAAGGCAGAGGCAGAAAAGATCAAGGCGGCTGAAGAAGAGGCCGCAAGACTTCAGGCAGCTGCGAAACGTCGGGCAGAAGAAGAGGCCAGACGCAAGGAAGAAGAGCGACTGGCGGCAGAACTGGCGAGGCAGGAAGAAGAGCGCAGATTGGCTGAGCAGGCCGCTGCGCAGGCAGCCGCGGAAAGGGAGGCCAAGCGGCTGGCAGCTGAGGAAGCTGCACGGCTAGAAGCGGAAAGACGTGCGTTGGCCGAAGCCGAAGCCGAGGCAATAAAACGGGAAGAGGAAAGATTACAGGCGGAGGCCCAGCGACAGGAAAGGCAGCGGGCAGAGGATGAGGCAAAGCGCCTGGCAGAATTACGTGCCAAAGAAGCAGCAGACAAGCAGGCGGAAGAGGCCAGAAGGCAGGCAGAAATCGCAGCTGAAGATGAGAGGTTGCGTGCGGAACAGGCAGCACTGGAAGAAAAATTGCGACAGCAACAGCTGGCTGAGGAACAACAGGCGGCAGCAGGTAGTAAGGAAAGCAAAGGACTGTTTGGAAAGGTGCTGGCATTTGTTGGCGGCGAAGACAAACAACAGCCAGATGAAGTTGACGCAGAAGTAAAAACGGATGACAGGGCTGTTGTTGAGGTTGATAGCACCGGTGAGGTCGTACTGAATGAAGGTACGGCAACGACCGCGCCCGTTGAATTTGATAATAGCGCTGCCGCGGCACCGAAGGCGGCGGTGGTCGTGTTGCAGGCCCCTGTGCGCCCGGTCGAGAAGCGTCTGTCGGCTCCGGCGCCAGAGCGTATTACAGTTGAAAACGCCGGCGAAACAGCTATCGAAACATCTCCTGGCTCGCACTCGCAGGTGGCGTCCGCGATCGTCTCTATTCGTACCAGCAATGATCCGCAGGCCGCCGGTTTTATACTGGATAGCAAGGGCCATATCCTGACCGGCTGGCATGTCATCAATGGTGTCAGTGATATTGATGTTAGTTTTATGGCAGTTGCCGGCGCGCCACGTAGCTATAAGGCAAAGGTCGTCAAGTACGACAAATTCCATGACCTCGCCCTGTTGAAACTGGTTAATCCGCCAGAGGGTATACAACCGATTACAGTGTCCAGTAGCGAGTTACCGGATGCGGGCTCTACCGTCAGGGTCTTCGGTCAAAAAGATGGTCAGCTGTGGTCAACGAACGATGCGGCGATTACCCGTATAGCACCACACTTCACCTGGTTCTCCCGGGACAACGTTATTCACCGTGGCGAGGTATTGCAGATTGACTTGCCGCCCGAAGGTAAGGACATCGGCTCATTGGTTACCACTATGGACTACCAGATGCTGGGTATAAAAAGTTTCTCCGGCTCACAAACGGGAAGGACTTACGCGGTCTCGGTTCGCATGATCCGCGATTTTGTTGCATCACGCGGAAGCGTAACGGCGAAGTCTGACGCTAACTAGCGGAGGGGATTAACAACTGGCTGATGGCATCGCGTTGTCGCATGCCATCTTCATATCCCAGCTCGATAAGCTCGTGGCAGAATGCGCCTTCAAAAAGCAAATAGCTGATCAGGGGCCGGCCGGCGCGGTTGAGCGCGCCCATGCCGCGTAGCAGGGCCCTGACAGAGGTTGGCGCACGCTTCATGTACTTGGCTACAATCTCGCTGAGATCCATGCTGGGTGATATCACCAGGAATTCAACCGGCTTTAAGGTCTTGCCTTCAAGCTCCACACTTTGTACACCTGTTTCAGCAATGGTCAGGTTAATACGGTTCAGGCGCTCGATATCGGCATTCAGACGATCCATAAACAACGTGTCCAGTACATAACCCGAGATTTGCCCGATACTGGGATATTCCGGATCTTCATCCGAGCTATGCGATTCATCCTGAACACCGATGATCAACAGGCGGTTCGCGCCCAAGTGCAGGGCCGGACTCAGTGGCGCGGTTTCGCGCATGGTGCCATCACCGTGATATTCACCATTCACCTTCACAGAGGGAAATATTAGCGGGATCGCAATGGACGCCATCAGGTGGTCAATACGTAATTCAACTGGCACCCCGCAACGATGGGTGCGTCGCCAGGGGTCGATTGCTTGATCTCCCTGGTAGTAGCAGGTGGACATACCGGTGTCGTAACCGGATGAGGTAACACCCAGTGCACGTAAATCGCCGCGGTCTATGGCGTGTTGTATGCGCGCAAAGCGAATATGACTTTCCAGTAATTCTCGTAGTGGCTGGTTATCCAGCACTGATTTTGGATGACCGGTTGCAAAGCCTGCGCTGAGCAGGGTCAGCGCCCAGTTAGAGGCACTGCGCAGAGCAGACCAGTTATCCGCATAAAAAACCATGCTGGATTCAAAGTTCTCCCACACACCGGCCAGACGCTCGATACCGTTGCGGAACTCACCTGCTGTACTTGCCAACAGTGTGGCATTGATAGCGCCGGAAGAAGTGCCGGTGATCACTGGAAAGGGATTATCATTTTCCGGCGGCAGGATATCGGCGACTGCGCGTAACACACCCACCTGGTAGGCGTTTCTTGCACCACCGCCCGGTAGTACAAGGCCCGTAACAGGTTCATACTCAGGTTTACTACGTGAAAACCAGAACATATAAGGCCCTCAGGTGTTGTATTAGTTCTCCTGCGTATACAGCTAAATATGGCACACTACACATACAATCATAGTTTGCCATTTGTAAATGGTATTAAATGGCCGCTATCCGGAGTCAAGACCCCTTAATATGTCTGATAATCGTAAACAGATTTTGTTTCAGCTTTCTGATGGTGCCGTACATTCCGGCACCGCCTTGGCGGGGCAGCTAAATATTTCCCGTGCTGCGGTTTGGAAGCATATAAAGGCCTTGCAGGCGGAAGGCGTGAAGATAGAAAGCGATGCCGGCAACGGCTACCGCATACCCGGTGGTCTGCAGATGCTGAAAAGCGCCAGGATCGAGTCGGAGCTGGATGCCGATATTTCGGAAACAGTCTGCCTGCAGATGCTGGATATCACGCCGTCCACGAATGACTGGTTGTTGGGCCAATTGCCGGCCGGTTTGGACTCCGGTACGGTGTGTCTGACCGAGCGCCAGACAGCAGGCCGTGGAACCAGGGGCAGGCAATGGCTCTCGCCCTATGGTACGAATCTTTATATCTCGCTTTACTGGCACTTTGACTGCGGACCGGTTGAGCTGGGTGGGTTAAGCCTGTCCATGGCGGCAGTCATCAGTAAGGCACTGGTGCGGGCCGGGGCGGAAGAGATACGGATAAAATGGCCCAATGACCTCTATACTTCCAAAGGTAAGTTGGGTGGAATACTGATTGATATGGTAGCGGAAGTAACCGGGCCAAGTCATGTGGTCATCGGTGTTGGTCTGAATGTCGGCATGCCGGCTGAAAACCATGCCATGGTAGATCAGGCAGTGGCTGATTTGCGTGATACCGGCGTGGCGGATACGCTCAGTCGTAACCAGCTGGCTGCCAGGGTCATCAACGCCATGGTTGGAGGTTGTATGCGATTTTCGCGTGAAGGTTTTGCCGCCTTTCGGGAAGACTGGCTATCGCAGGACATGGTAATGGGGCGCCAGGTAAAGCTGGTCAGCGGGGACAGGGTGGTAACGGGTGAGGCATGCGGGGTAAATAATATGGGGGCGATAGAGTTGCAGACCGAATCAGGTCGACTGGCCTTTTCTTCAGGGGAAGTAACGTTGAGAATAGCATGATGAAATTATTGATAGATGCGGGTAACACGCGGCTTAAATGGTGCTGGTACGACGGGGAAGATCTGCCACTGGAATTCCATAGCACGGAGTACGAGGAGCTGGAGGAGCGGGGCGCAGACCTGTTCAAGGGTAGTGGGCCGGACGCCGATGATATCCTGGTTTGTAGTGTTGCCGGCGAAGAAACCGAGCAGATGCTGATCGACAGCTTTGCCGACTGGGATCTTGAGCCACGTTTTTTTACCAGCAAGGCAAAAGGCTGCGGTGTAACCAATGCCTATATAGAACCGGAACAGCTGGGCGCTGACCGCTGGATGGCACTAATCGGCGCCTGGTCAATGAAACAGGAAGCAGCCTGCATCGTAGACTGTGGCACGGCGGTGACCATCGATGTATTGAACGACCAGGGGGAACACATGGGTGGCATGATCGTGCCCGGCATGGAGTTGATGCAGGATTCGCTCACCAACCAGACAGATGGCATCCTGATCGACGAGGATATGGAACCGAACAGCCAGCCATCCCTGCTGGCGCGTGATACCGGCAACGCGGTAGCGGCAGGCACATTGTATGCGCTGGTGGCGTTTATTGATCGGGTACGAATGGATATCGAAAAGGAACTGGGCCTGGATCTGCCGCTGTACCTGAGTGGCGGTGATGTGGACCTGATTGAGCCGTTGCTGAGTTGTGAAAGTAGTTACGAGCCTATGTTAATATTCCAGGGCATGATCACCGCCGATGAGGATGCCAGTTACTGATGCGCCTACTGTTTTTATTTTTATTGCTGGTTAATGGCTTTATCTATCTCTGGTATAGCTTTAATCAACAGCCGCTGAATGCTGCGCCCGTAAAAATTGATACATCAGCACCCAGGCTAGTACTGCTGTCCGAATTGCCGGCAGACAGTCTGACGAAAGTTGTTGTTGCTGATGACAAGAAGGCGGTCAGCAGCATAAAGCCGGAAACCGGCCCACAGAAAAGTTGCTATACGCTCGGCCCCTTCATGAACAATGAGGATGTGACCGATGCAACGCAAAAACTCATGTTATCCGGGCGACCCTTTGAAAAGCGGGTAAGTGAAAAGAAGGAACAGATCGGCTACTGGGTATACCTGCCACCTTTTAAAACCCGGGATGCGGCAGTACAGAAGGCCGAGGAATTCAAGCTGCTGGGAGACAAGCATTTCTATGTAGTCAAGGCAGCTACCGAATATCATAATGCCATATCTCTGGGTGTTTTTAGTGGCAAGGAAAATGCCAAGCGTCGCTTCCGGCAACTGAAAAACCTGGGTTATGACGTCAAGTTGGAAGGCCGGTATCGTCAGAATCCGGTCTACTGGATTGACTACACCGAGCAGGCGGATAGCCAGGCGCTTGATATTCAGGACTTTGCCAACGCACAAAGTCTGCCGCGAGCCTGCGAAGTTATTGCCAGCAGCAAGCCTCTGCCGTAGAATCGCGCCCCTTCGATTATCACTGCGCCGATGTAGCACAATTGGTAGTGCAACTGATTTGTAATCAGTAGGTTGGGAGTTCGAGTCTCTCCATCGGCACCATTATTCCAGGTCACCTAACACATGGATTTCTGTATTAGGGGGCTTTTTTCTTTGCGTGTTGCCTACCATGTACGGCCCTATTGGTTTTGGCATGGATGGGTAACAGGGAGTACATTGGGCCAACCAACCCCCGCCTGGTAAAACAGGCTTTCTGGCTAACGGTAACTGTCAGGTCACGCCGCGACTTCTACATATCAAAACATCCTGTCACTGCATTTCTGCCGCGTGATCGTCAGCCGTTATCTGTTAACACACTCCTTAAGGCGCCCTGGTAGATCACGCGCATCATATGCCGTGAAATCCTTTTGAATATTGTTAGTTACCATCGCCCGGGTATTTCCATCCAGATGGTTGTTTAGCCGACCATAGAAACGAGGGGCGGCAACCAACACCAGTTTCCTGAAGGCTTTTGCCATTCGCCCCTTGTTCAGTTCCCTGGCCAATTCACTTGCAAAGCGATCGGCTTCACGATCCTTTGGCTCGGAAGACTCAACCATGGCCCCATGGCCTATACCTTTGCTTTGCGCATGCCCCGGCCGATCTGATGTTAATTCAGAGCCTTTTTCACGACTTTCAGGGTGGCTGAATTCCTTCATGCACTCCAAGGCCGCACCGACCCTCTCGGTTTGAAACAGGCGTGCTTCACTGGCGTTTGCTATCAAAACCCATGCATTCATAGCGGTTCACCTCCTGTATAAATAATCAACTGTCCTTACTAAAAGCATAGTCCGATTAGCCATGCTTGCTACAAAATATCAATAGCTAATGTCCAGATACTAGCCAGCGTTAACTGAAAATGATCCGCTCTGGGGCACTAAAATCCTAGGCATATAGTGTGGGATATAACTATACAGGCCGCGAAACCTGGATTGCCTAACATCCAGTTACGTATAACAACAGGAAGCAGGCCTGGCTTGCTTTGTGTCCATTGTTCAATGTGTGATTGTCTGTTGGAGGAAAAGCGTCTCAAACTCATCCTTGGTAACCGGTTTTGAAAACAAGTAACCCTGCAGGAGGTCACACTTGTTTTTCAACAAAAAGTTCTTCTGCTCTTCCGTTTCCACGCCTTCGGCCACCACCTTTAGACCAAAAACCTGAGCAATATGAATAATGGTTTCGATCATGACCTGGCTGTTTTGATCTTCCAGTAATTCACTTACAAATGAGCGATCGATCTTGACCTCATCAAGGGGAACCTTGCGCAGGTATCCAAGCGATGAATAGCCTGTGCCAAAGTCATCGATGGAGAAGGATAATCCGTAAGAGCGCAAGTCATTCATGGTATCTATCAATCTTTCAAGCTCTTCAGCCATGCTGCTTTCCGTTAGCTCAAGAATGATTGTTTTAATCTGTTCTCCATCAAGATATTGTTCGCATAATTTTTTAATTTCATTCGAAAATGAATGGTCAAAGAATTGTCGCATACTGACATTGATAGCAAGCTGTTCCAGCACAACACCTTTCTTTTTCCAGTCACATAATGTTTTCAGGGATTCTTCAATTACAAACTTTCCTATCTCAATAATCAGCCCGGTTTTCTCGGCAATCGGGATGAAGAGGGATGGAGGCACATTGCCGAGTTTTGGATTCTTCCAGCGCACCAATACCTCGCAGCCTACAATATTCAGTTCACTGTTGACTTGCGGCTGGAAGTTAAGGTGGATCTCGCCTTTTTCCAGTGAAAAGTGCAGCAGTCTTTCCATCTCAAGTTCCTTTTCAACACGTTGCGCCACATCATCGGTAAACAGGATTACGCCATCACGCCCCTTGTCCTTGACTTCATACATGGCAATATCCGCTTCCTTGATATATTTGTTTGCCCTGCTGTCAGGATTATGAATAACACTGACGCCGATGCTGGCACTGATGTGAAGATGGTGACGATCAATCTGATAGGTCCGTTTTAACTCCTTACGTAGTTTTTCCGCCATTTCGATGGCGTTCTCGGTACATGATTCCCTGCTGGAACTGGTTGGGCTGATCACGATAAATTCATCGCCCCCCATTCTTGCAGCAATAGCATTATCGGGAATAGCATCTGTCATTCTATCTGCTACTTCCTTTAGTAAAACATCGCCAATATCATGTCCAAGCGAATCATTGATGGTCTTGAAGTAATCGAGATCAATCAGGATCAGGCAACAGTATCCCCGGGTTTTCCTGACAGAGTTGATGGTGTGCTCCATGGCATCAATAAAAAATGCCCGGTTGTACATACCCGTCAGCTGATCCCTTGAGGACTGTATATAAGTCTTTTGTAACAGCTTGTAGCTACTGTTTGATGCATAGTACAGGACCCACCAGAAAACCATTGCAAAGACGGTAAGCACATAGCTGTACCATTCACCTATTGAAGCGAAATAAAGGATCAATGGAACAACTACAATTGCAATGGTGGGTATAAAGAGTCGGCGGTCGCTGAACAGTAGTGTGGATGAAACCACTGACGAGCCTATTTGTGTAAAGATAGCGACGTAGTGCAGATCGTATTCTGTGCGTGAAACAATCAGGATAAAAACTACAGTCCATAGGGTGAACATGGTGTAAAAAAGGTACGATACTTGCTGGTACCAGCTATGGAGAGAATCCGGCGTCATTTCATCGAAGTTATAACTTCGGTATAACCAGTAGCCCCATGTAGAGGATATGAGAATCAATCCATACCACGAAGCTGTTACCGCCAGTGCATCATACAGGTAGCCAAGAAGAATATATCCAAGACCTGGCCCCAGAGACAGGCCCACCATGACAAGGACCTGACGACGTATAAATGAGTAAAACTGCCTATTCTTCATGAATTTTGGTTTTTCATGTTTTTATTATTTAGATTGGCTAGTTTACAGACGATATTGGTGACTTTATAGCAAATAGGTTTGAGGTAGTTCTTAAAACAAACATAGGTTAAAGGCTAGAGAGGCTGGGTTGTTATTGAGTAGCTCGTTGTTATGTCCCTGCAGATGAGATTAGTGCAACAGGCAATGGTTCAGGGTTTAGCGCTTAACAAGGGTTAGAAAAACTTATCATTCATAAGTAAGGTATTGACAAAACAAATAATTAGTCTATTATAATATTCTAATTTACTTGGCATGTGTAATTTAACTGGTTTTATTCATTTGTCACGATTATTGGAGGTATAGCAATGAAATCCGTTACATTGGTAATGTTGGCACTCATGGTAACAGCATCCGGCATGGCTGTTGCCGACTCGCTCAACGATAGAGATCTCGAACCGGCATTCAACGGCGGTGTTTCATCCACAGGCCTATACCCGACACAGGCCATGGAAGATCGCTATGGCCTCGAGGCAGCGCAGGGCATGGAGTATGACGCGCGCGATATCGAACCTGCATATAATGGAGGGGTGTCCGCTTCCGGATTATTCCCGACCCAGGAAGCAGAAGACAGAGCGAGTGAAGAAACTAAGCTGTTGATGTACGAGCTGTCGCAGAATCACTGAGAGGGATCGCAGGGAGACCTGCCTCAAGGCTTGCAT
>JAPHTU010000143.1 GCA_026196145.1 Gammaproteobacteria bacterium | reverse complement strand
GCGGCAATTGCTCTTCCAATGCAAACGGTAGAATCCGAGAAACTGGGTAAGGCAAGACGGATTGACAATGCCGATGCGCGTTATATCGAGGCCTGCAAGGCATCGGTATCCCCGGATTTATCATTGTCCGGGCTGAAGATGGTCGTTGACTGCGCCCATGGGGCGGCCTATCACATTGCCCCCAAGGTTTTCAGTGAACTGGGGGCTGATGTCATTGCCATCGGCGTTGAGCCCGATGGTCTCAATATTAACCTGGGATGCGGCGCGACCAGCCTGGATGCATTGCAGCAGCAGGTTGTAGAGCATCAGGCGGATCTGGGTATCGCACTGGATGGTGACGCCGACCGCATCATGATGGTCGATCACACGGGCGCGGTAGTCGATGGCGATCAGATCATCTACATGATTGCGCGTAGCAGGCTCGTCACCGATTCAATGGAAGGTCCCGTGGTTGGCACGCTAATGAGTAATCTGGGGCTGGAACTGGCCATTCAGGACATGGGGCTGACCTTTATCCGTGAGGGTGTCGGCGATCGTCATATCATGCGTCGTCTGATCAAGGACAAGGGGATACTCGGCGGCGAACCTTCGGGGCACATCATCTGCCTGGATAAAACAACGACGGGGGATGGCATCGTTGCTGCGCTGCAGGTATTGCAGGCCATGGTGGTGTCGGGAGATTCACTGGCATCTTTACGTCAGGGTATGAGTTGTTATCCGCAGACCATGGTGAATGTGCCTGTTTCTGCCATCATGAATGCCGACCAGTTGGCGTCCGTACAAGGCCTGGTCGAAGATGCTGAACGTGACTTGGGAGACAGCGGCAGGATTTTACTGCGACCCTCGGGTACCGAGCCCGTGGTCAGGGTAATGGTTGAGGGTAAAGACGCACAACAAGTCGGAATTATTGCCAATCAGCTGGCAGACAGGGTTTCTGCGGCGCTCTAATCTCATCCGGGCGCCACTTCGCATTGCTTTCCGGTGTCGCTGCCGCTATGCTTCGCGCCCTGATTTTTAAGCCGAAATAAGGATTTAGCCCATGCGTCAGCCTCTTGTAGCCGGAAACTGGAAAATGAATGGTTCCCGAGATAGCATTAATGATCTCCTGGATGGGATTCTCGCCGGAATTGATTCGGTTGAAAAAGCCGAAGTTGCCGTTTGTGCGCCCTATGTATATCTGTCGCAGGTAGCCGACAAGTTGTCGGGAAGTGCCGTGGCCTGGGGTTCGCAGAACGTGAATGACAATGAGTCTGGCGCCTTTACCGGTGAAATCGCCGCTTCCATGCTGAAAGATTTCGGCTGTAAATACGTTATTGTTGGCCACTCGGAGCGTCGTACCATTTATGGTGAAACAGACGCGGATGTTACCCGCCGCTTTATGGCAACACAGGCAGGTGGTTTTATTCCGATCCTGTGCGTGGGTGAACTCCTTGAAGAGCGTGAAGCGGGTACGACCAATGAAGTCGTCGCACGTCAGCTGGATGCAGTGATCAACGAGGCGGGCATCGCTGCGATTGGAAACTGTGTGATCGCCTATGAGCCCGTCTGGGCAATCGGTACTGGCAAGGTAGCTACACCCGAGCAGGCTCAGGAAGTCCATGCAATGATTCGTAGCAAGCTGGCGGGTCTGGATGCCGACGTCGCTGCAAAGGTGCAGATCCTCTACGGCGGCAGCATGAAGCCTGATAACGCGAAAGAATTGATTGGAATGGAAGATATTGATGGCGGCCTGATTGGTGGCGCCTCACTCAAGGCGGAAGATTTCCTCGGAATTTGCACCGCCGCAAACTAAATATTGAAGTACGGGTAAATTATGTATACAGCAATGGTCATACTGGATGTCATTTTGGCATCGGCGCTAATTGGACTCATCCTGTTACAGCAGGGCAAGGGTGCAGATGCAGGTGCCGCGTTCGGTAGCGGCTCATCCGGTACGGTTTTTGGCGCCTCCGGTGGCGCATCAATTATGCAAAAGATCACCACCTGGATCGCGGTGGGATTTTTTGCTGTCACTTTGGGACTCTCTGTTATGGCAAAGGATCGGATCAGCGAAGCCGTGCAACAGGCCAAACCGACCAGCGTGGTGCAGGATGTAGTACCAGCTGAGCCGGAGACTGAGTCTTCGCCGGTTGGATTTGTTCCCGAGACGGCTACGCCGCTAGAAGGTGTAGATGCGATACCTGAGTCTGCTGAATCAGCAGTCCAGCTACCATCTATCCCGGCACCGGGCGAGGAATCGGGGTCATCTGATTCGCCGGTTATCCCCGAATAGCCAGAACTGTAATATTTCAAGCTTGCCGATGTGGTGGAATTGGTAGACACGCTATCTTGAGGGGGTAGTGGCGCAAGCCGTGCCGGTTCGACTCCGGCCATCGGCACCATATTAAAGTCTCTGAATATCAGGCATCCTGCCGCAATGCCTGGTGATGACGAATCGAATAAAATACTTATAGCGCTACAAGTAATACAAAGTCGCTTTATGTCGGTGAATTGATTACATTCCCGAGCTGCCATTCGGTCTATGTCAATATTGACAGTCATAGGGGAGGTCACCTATTCTCCCCAACCTTTGTGGCTGGATTAGCGACTTGACGCGGCCGGATACAATAATACCTAGGGGACATCGTGTTAGAGAATTATCTGCCAGTCTTGATTTTTCTGATAATCGGCCTGTTATTTGGCATTGGGCCGATGGTGGCTGGATTTGTTCTCGGTCCTCAACGTCCAGACGAGCAAAAAAACTCCCCATTTGAGTGCGGTTTTGAGGCATTTGAAGACTCCCGCATGAAATTTGACGTCCGGTATTACCTGGTTGCGATTTTGTTTATCATTTTTGATCTGGAAATCGCCTTCCTGTTTCCCTGGGCAATCGTGCTGGAGGACCTTGGGCCACAACAGTTATTTGCCATGATCGCCATGGGTATATTTCTTCTCATCCTCGTTGTCGGTTTCATCTACGAATGGAAAAAGGGAGCGTTGGAATGGGAGTAACAGCCCGAGCAGTAAGCAGGGGCCCCGCAAGGCGGGGATGCGCACGCCCGCGAGTGGCTGTCGTCAGTAGCGCCACTGAGCTACGAGTCATCGCCCGTTCGGTTCATATGATCTCCAATAAGGAGATCTCCCAATGAGCATCGAAGGCATCCTGGAAGAAGGCTTTGTCACAACCTCAGCCGATAAACTGATCAACTGGGCGCGCACGGGTTCACTGTGGCCGATGACATTCGGTCTTGCCTGCTGTGCTGTTGAAATGATGCAGGCAGGCGCTTCACGTTATGACCTTGATCGTTTCGGCGTCATATTTCGCCCCAGCCCTCGTCAGTCTGACGTCATGATTGTGGCAGGTACGCTGTGCAATAAAATGGGTCCTGCACTGCGTAAGGTATATGACCAGATGTCAGAGCCACGTTGGGTGATTTCCATGGGTTCATGCGCCAATGGTGGTGGTTATTATCACTACTCCTATTCTGTTGTACGCGGCTGTGATCGAATTGTGCCGGTCGATATCTATGTGCCTGGCTGCCCACCGACGGCTGAAGCGCTGCTGTACGGAATTATCCAGTTACAGGAAAAAATCAAACGCACCAATACAATCGCGCGTTAAAGGGTATTGATGAGGCAAACACTGACACAACTGGCTGATGCACTTGAGGCAAAGCTTTCTTCGCAGATTACGGGCCGCAATATTGCATTTGACGAACTGACTATCGATATCAAGGCCGCCGATGTGCTCTCGGTATGTCAATCAGTGAAAGAGAAATTCGGTTTTGATCAGTTGATAGATGTTTGTGGTATTGATTACTCTCACTACGGCAAGGATGAGTGGCAGACGAATAGCGCTACCGGCACCGGGTTTTCCCGTGGCTTTAACGCCAAATCTCATGGTCGCGGTCAGATAGTCAAGCAGGTTGAAACAGAACAGGCAAAGCCGACGCGTTATGCCGTCGCTTATCACCTGATGTCGATTGCTGATAATCAGCGATTAAGAATCAAGGCCTGGTGTGCCGAAGATGAATTACCGCTAATCGATAGTGTGGTCGAACTGTGGCCATCCGCCAACTGGTTTGAACGTGAGGCATTTGATCTGTTTGGTATTGTCTTTCAGGGTCATCCTGACCTGCGTCGATTACTAACAGACTATGGCTTTATCGGTCACCCATTCCGCAAGGACTTCCCGCTGACCGGTAATGTTGAAATGCGATATGACGCAGACAAGGGCAGGGTGGTTTACGAACCTGTCAGTATCGAGCCGCGCGTATTGGTACCAAGAGTCATACGTAAGGAATCAGGAGACAAGAATGCCTGAGATTAAAAACTTTACGATGAACTTTGGACCGCAGCATCCGGCAGCACATGGTGTATTGCGACTGGTATTGGAGATGGATGGTGAGACCATCATGCGCGCCGATCCCCATGTTGGGCTGCTACACCGGGCCACAGAGAAACTGGCCGAGAGCAAGCCGTTTAACCAGAGTATTGGTTATATGGATCGTCTGGATTATGTCTCCATGATGTGTAACGAGCATGCCTATGTGATGACGATTGAAAAGCTGCTTGGCATAACTGTACCCGAACGTGCACAGTACATTCGTGTCATGTTTGACGAAATTACCCGTATCCTGAACCATCTGTTATGGCTGGGCGCGCATGGCCTTGATGTCGGTGCGATGACCATGTTTCTGTATTGCTTTCGCGAACGTGAAGATTTGATGGACGTCTATGAGGCAGTTTCGGGGGCGCGCCTGCACGCAACCTACTATCGACCGGGCGGTGTGTATCGTGATCTGCCTGGCAGTATGCCAAAGTACGAGGAGTCCCGCTGGCATTCTGCCAAGGAAGTGGACCGCATGAATGAGAATCGTCAGGGTTCCTTGCTGGATTTTCTGGAAGACTTTTGTGCAAACTTCCCGGACCGTGTTGATGAATACGAAACTCTGTTAACCGATAATCGAATCTGGAAACAGCGACTGGTTGATATCGGTATTGTTACACCCGAACGTGCAATTGCACTGGGGTTTACCGGCCCGATGCTGCGAGGCTCGGGTATCGAGTGGGATCTGCGCAAGAAGCAACCCTACGAAGTTTATGACAGGATGGATTTTGATATACCGGTTGGTACCAATGGTGACTCATACGATCGCTATCTGGTTCGTGTCGAAGAGATGCGACAGTCCAATCGTATTATCAAGCAATGTGTTGACTGGTTGCGTGACAACCCGGGGCCGGTTATTGCGGATAACCACAAGGTAACCCCGCCTGCTCGTACTGATATGAAGGATGATATGGAATCACTGATTCATCACTTCAAACTGTTTACCGAAGGTTATTGTGTGCCGGAAGGCGAGGCCTATGCGGCAGTCGAGCACCCCAAGGGTGAATTTGGTACCTATATCGTTTCTGATGGTGCCAATAAGCCTTACCGTCTGAAGATACGCGCGCCGGGTTTTGTGCATTTATCTGCCTTCGATGAGATGGTGCGCGGACATATGCTATCGGACGTTGTTGCCGTTATCGGTACCCAGGATATTGTATTTGGTGAGGTGGATAGATGACAGACGCCTATACATTAAGCGATGACTTGAAAGCCGGTATTGACCACTGGGTTGCCAAGTACCCGCCTGATCAGAAACAGTCTGCCGTCATATCGGCACTGACAATGGTGCAGGAAGCCGATGGCGGTTGGTTGAAAACCGAGATGATGGATGCCGTTGCGGACTATCTGGAGATGCCGAAGATTGCGGTTTATGAAGTGGCTTCCTTTTATTCCATGCTGGAAACAGAACCGGTTGGACGCAACATCGTGGCCTTTTGTACCAATATATCCTGCATGTTACGTGGTGCTGAAAGTATGGTGGCCCACATCGAGCGAAAGTTGGGTATCAAGCTAGGTGAAACCACGCGTGATGGCCGCATTACATTAAAGATGGAAGAGGAATGTCTGGCTGGCTGTGTTGGTGCGCCGATGATGACAGTCAATGGCCATTATCACGAAAACCTGACCCCTGAACGTATTGATGAAATTCTGGACGGACTTGAGTAAGCAATATGAGTGAACATCCACAAGTCTGTTTCGCCACATTGGGTCAGGATGAACCCTGGACGTTGGCAAACTACAAGAAGCTGGGCGGTTATGAGGCCTGGGAAAAGATCCTCAAGGAAAAAACTCCACCAGAAGACATCATTGAAGAGATCAAGACTTCCGTGCTGAGAGGCCGGGGTGGCGCGGGCTTTCCAACCGGTTTGAAATGGAGTTTCCTGCCGCGTAATGCACCAGGCCAGAAATATGTAGTTTGTAATTCGGATGAGAGTGAGCCGGGCACCTGCCATGACCGAGACATCATCCGTTATAACCCGCACGCACTGATTGAGGGGATGGCTATCGCCTGTTACGCAATGGGTGCCACAGTGGGTTATAACTATATGCGTGGCGAGTTTCATCACGAACCCTTTCACCGCTTTGAAGACGCACTCAATGAGGCACGCGAAGCGGGTTACCTCGGTGAAAACCTGATGGGTTCCGGTGTTGATGTGCAGCTACATGGGCACCTTGGTGCTGGCGCCTATATCTGTGGTGAAGAAACCGCATTGCTGGAATCACTGGAAGGCAAGAAAGGTCAGCCGCGCTTCAAGCCGCCGTTTCCGGCTAACTGTGGTTTATATGGCAGACCAACCACCATTAACAATACCGAATCGCTCGCCTCTGTACCGACCATTATGCGCAAAGGGGGACAATGGTTTCTGGAGCAGGGCAAGCCGAATAACGGCGGGGTAAAAATCTTCTCAGTTTCCGGGCATATCAACAAGCCGGGTAACTATGAAATCAAGCTGGGTACACCTTTTTCTGAATTACTGGAAATGTCCGGTGGCGTCCTCAACGGCAACAAACTGAAGGGTGTTATCCCTGGCGGTTCTTCCATGCCGGTAATACCTGCAGATGTCATCATGGACTGTACCATGGACTACGATTCCCTGAGTCAGGCCGGGTCCGGGCTGGGGTCTGGCGCCGTTATCGTCATGGATGAGACAACCGATATGGTAAAGGCATTGCAGCGACTCTCAAGATTTTATTACGCGGAATCCTGTGGTCAATGCACACCTTGCCGTGAAGGCGGCGCATGGCTGTATCGAATAGTGACGCGCATCATTGAAGGTAAGGGAACCATGGATGACATTGCCACACTGGAACGCGCGGCCGGCGCCATCGAAGGACACACTATCTGTGCCTTTGGTGAGGCAACAGCCTGGCCGGTACAGGGTATGCTAAAGAATTTTCGCCATGAGTTTGAATATTATGTTGAGCATGGTCGCTCCATGGTGGAGGGCGCATCATGAACGATGACAAGATTACTGTAACCATTGATGGTATTGAATGCCCTGCGGAGCAGGGTGATATGCTGATTGATATTGCCGATGAGGCGGGTATTTATATCCCACGGTTTTGTTATCACAACAAGCTGAGTATTTCCGCCAACTGTCGTATGTGCCTTGTCGAGGTTGAGAAGGCGCCGAAGCCATTACCTGCCTGCGCAACACCGGTAATGGATGGCATGGTCGTTTCTACACACTCGGACTATGCAAAGAAGGCCCAGAATAACGTCATGGAGTTCTTGCTGATTAACCATCCTCTGGATTGCCCGATATGTGATCAGGGTGGCGAATGTGAACTGCAGGATATCGCCATGGGTTATGGCCGTGATTCTTCTGCATTCATGGAGCGTAAGCGGGTAGTAAGTGACAAGAATATCGGCCCGCTTATTGGCATGGAGATGACCCGCTGTATCCACTGTACCCGCTGTGTGCGATTTGGCGAGGAAATTGCCGGTTTGCGCGAGCTTGGCATGACGGGTCGTGGTATGTACTCGGAAATCGGTACCTACGTTGAAAGTACAGTTGATCATGAGATGTCAGGCAATGTTATCGACCTGTGTCCGGTAGGGGCCCTGACGGCAAAACCATCGCGTTTTGGTGCACGCGCATGGGAAGTCAGACAGACTGAATCTATCGCGCCACATGATGCGGTCGGATCGAATGTTTTTGTACATACCATGCGTGACAAGCTGGTCAGGGTTGTGCCGCGTGATAACGAATCGATCAATGAGGTCTGGCTGTCTGATCGTGATCGCTTCAGTTACCAGGGCGTGATGCATGAAGATCGCATTGCATCACCTTCGATAAAGAAGGATGGCGAATGGGTGGTAGCTGACTGGCAAACCGCACTTGAAGTGGCTATTAATGGAATAAAGGCAGTTGTAGAAGCCAGGGGAGCCCATCAACTGGGTGCATGGGTCTCACCACAGGCCACACTGGAAGAAATGTTTCTGCTACAGGGAATCGTGCGTCACCTGGGAAGCAATAATATTGACCATCGTTTATTGCAGGTCGATTTTCGTGGCCAGGGTCATGAGGCATCAATTCCGGTACTGGGTATCAGTATCGAAGATATCGAAAAGCAGAACAGCATTTTTGTCGTGGGTTCCAATATCAGAAAGGAACAGCCGATTATTGCGCATCGTATACGCAAGGCATCGCTGCACGGCGCTAATATTAGTGCGCTGAACCCACGTGATTTTGACCTGCGCATGGATATGTTGCAGAACGTCAATGTCCATCCATCATTGATAGTGTCTGAACTGGCTGCAGTCGCCGCTGTATTGGGTGTCAGTCGTCAGTCAGTCAGTGCTGTCATAAACAAGGCCCAACCCGCTGAAAGACACAGGGTCATCGCTGAGTCACTGAAATCTGCCGAACAGGGTCTGGTGTTGCTGGGCCAGATTGCCGTTCAGCATGCAGACTATGCCATTCTTAATGAATTGGCCGTCGCCATTGCAGATGTTGCCGGTGTCAGTTTTGCTGTGCTGCCAGCAGCAGGTAACACGGTAGGTGCGTGGCAGGCCGGTATAGTGCCGCACCGCTTGCCAGGTGGATTCTCAAACAACGAGAAGGGCAAAAACATTGCAGAAATGCTGGAAGCACCACCAGCGGCATTACTTATACATAATATCGAGCCCGAGCATGATTGTGCTGACCCACAAAAGGCATTACAGGCAGCTAACGCAGCAGAATTTACGGTTGTTTTAACCCCCTATGTCAATGAGCAGATCAAGGAATATGCCGACGTGATCCTGCCGGTCGTGCCTTACACAGAAACTGACGGTACGTTTGTGAATATGGAAGGCCTGGCGCAGTCATTCAATGCGGCAGTGAAACCCTATGCTGAATCTTCACCAGCCTGGAAGGTTTACCGGGTACTGGGAGAACAACTCGGCATGGACAACTATCGATACGAAACCTCCGCCGAGGTGCTGGCTGATGTATTGCAGACGGGGCTGCAACAGCAGGCTGCGACAGCAGTAACTGATACGCTTTCACCTCAGCTTGACTCAGGGGGACTGATGCGTAGTGGTGAAGTGGCCATATACGCTACAGATTCATTAGTGCGTCGTGCAACAGCTCTACAGGCAAGTGCAGATGGCAAGAATCGACGTGTCGCCGTCATGAACAGCAATACGGCTGAAAAGGCGGGTGTGATTGATGCGGAACAGGTACTGATTACACAGGATAATCAGGTTGTTGAGATTCGTCTTGCGATTGAGGAAGGCATGGCAGACAACACAGTATGGTTGCCACTGATCCCTGAATTGGGCGCACTAAACACCGAAGTTCAGGTCAAGGCGGTGTCGTAATGGAATCCATCATCAATACCGCACTCGATATCTGGAGCTGGTTTCCCGCATGGTTCCAGATACTGGCTACCAATCTGGTTTATATCCTGATAATTGTTGTGCCGCTGATGCTATCAGTTGCCTATGTCACCTACGCCGAGCGTAAGATCATCGGCTCGATGCAGATACGCAAGGGCCCGAACCGGGTAGGGTTCTTCGGTTTTAAGTTCTGGGGGCTGGGGCAGCCGATTGCCGATGGTATGAAGTTGGCCTTTAAGGAAATTATTATTCCGACCAATGCCAATGTTTATTTATTTCTACTGGCGCCAGTATTGTCCATTATGCCGGCACTGGCCGCATGGGCTGTTATCCCCTTCGATGACGGGCTGGTACTTGCCAATGTGAATGCCGGTCTGCTCTATGTTCTCGCACTGACCTCACTGGGTGTTTACGGTGTCATCATTGCCGGCTGGGCGTCTAACTCCCGTTATGCCTTCCTGGGGGCAATGCGCTCGGCTGCCCAGATCGTGGCCTATGAAATTGCCATGGGTTTTGCACTGGTGGGTGTACTGATGGTGGCAGGCAGTCTGAATTTGCAGGACATCATCCTGGCGCAGAAGGGTAACCATGTCTGGGGCTGGTTTTTTATACCGCTACTGCCACTGTTTCTGGTTTATTTTATTTCCGGTATTGCCGAGACGAATCGCGCACCATTCGATGTGGCCGAGGGCGAATCCGAGATTGTGGCGGGATTCCATGTCGAGTACTCGGGTATGGCCTTTGCGGTGTTCTTCCTCGCAGAGTATGCCAACATCATCATGATTGCAGCGCTTACTTCAATTATGTTTATGGGTGGCTGGCTGTCACCGTTTGATGGCACTTCGTTACAGCAGTATTTTGACTGGGTTCCCGGTACCTTCTGGCTGCTGGCCAAGATTGCCTTCTTTATTTACCTGTTCCTGTGGTTCAGGGCGACTTTCCCGCGTTATCGTTATGACCAGATCATGCGCCTTGGCTGGAAGGTCTTCATACCCGTGACTATCGTGTGGCTGGTAGTTGAAGGTGCTGGCATTCTCCTCAAAATCGAACCCTGGTTTGTATAGGAGGCAACATGCAGGCAATCAAACATTTCTTTAAAAGCTTCTTCCTGTTTGAGTTGATGAAGGGGCTTGTTGTCACGCAGAAGCATTTCTTCCGCAAGAATATCACGGTGCAATATCCTGAAGAAAAAACGCCACAGTCATTTCGCTTCCGCGGGTTGCACGCACTGCGTCGTTATCCAAACGGGGAAGAGCGCTGTATCGCCTGTAAATTGTGTGAGGCTGTATGTCCGGCACTGGCGATCACCATTGATTCGGAAGAGCGCGAAGATGGTACGCGGCGCACCACACGTTACGATATTGATTTATTCAAATGTATCTTTTGTGGATTTTGTGAAG
Organism: Gammaproteobacteria bacterium; assembly: GCA_026196145.1. GTDB lineage: Bacteria > Pseudomonadota > Gammaproteobacteria > JAJDYQ01 > JAJDYQ01 > JAJDYQ01. The sequence goes on along the minus strand of JAPHTU010000143.1, from coordinate 253 downwards.
AGGCATGCCCGGTTGATTCAATCGTGGAGACACGCCACTTTGAATATTGTTTTGAAGAACGTGGCCAGAACATTATGACCAAGGAAAAGTTGCTGGCGGTGGGTGATGAATTCGAAAAACAGATTGCTAAGGACCGGGCGGCTGACTCGGCATATCGGTAGGGGTTAACAGAAAAGCTTATGACCTTTGAAAAAGGCATCTTTTGGGTTTTTGCGGTTATTCTGATCTACGCGGCAGCGCGCGTGATTACCAT
>JAPHTU010000029.1 GCA_026196145.1 Gammaproteobacteria bacterium | reverse complement strand
TGATGGTCATCGGTCGGTAAATGCTCCTGCAATACCGACACTCCCGTCGTCCATGGCGGTCGTATGTCGTGGTCGCAAGCCTTCAGGTCGGCAGTTTCTGGTACGGGAATGCCCTGGATTCCGGTGTATCCATGAGTTGACGGCGCAGATATCTAAAATCATTTTCCTTGATCATGGTATCCAGGTGCCGAAGGTTGCGGTCAATTTCTTCCTGATAAAGGTTTTGCCCGCCGAAATGGTTTTTGATGTGGCTGGCAACGCCGTAAAATTTTTCATCCAGTCTTGGACGCGCTATATGCCAATAAAAGCCGGGTGTCTTTTGTAGCAGTTCTTCAGCTGAGCGGTATATCACCTCTTCCTTGCCGTCGGCAGTTTCCCTGCTGGTCATACCGCCCATGACAAATTCCGGATACAGGCGGTCACGGCACTTTTCCAGGTAGCAGCGGTCCGCCATTTGTGCGAACAAGTCCGCCGAGCCCACTATATAACCCAGTATCTTGTCCCGATTATCATTTAAAGGGATATCCTCAATCGGTTTTTCATAGCCGGTGAAGTGAATGAGTTTGGCGGCTACCTCGGCATGCTTGTTCCATCCAGTCCGGGGCAGATAGTGACGCAGGAATTGTTCACCCCTGAAAACATGGCTTTTGGTGTACTGGGCGCCGTTAACCGCCTTCTCGTTTTTCCTGCTGCGTATGTACCCGCAGTCATGAAACAGTGCCAGGATAATACCGAGGGCAATGCGATCCGGACCCAGACGGTGGCTGGGGGGCTGGGCTTTCTCGTAGCTTGACAGCAGGCGAGCGGTTGCCAGTGTGACATCCATGATGTGCTGTAGGTCGTGATACGGTACATCACACGGCAGGTAGCCGTCATACCTGCCTCTATAGAGCAGGATTAAATCAGAAAATGCCTGGTGCACCTGCTCGCATAAGGCGTCAGGGCAGAAGTCGGATATGATTTCACTGACCTCAGAGTAGACAGAGCGGGGCTTTGTCAGATTTACCCGGCCAGTGACATCGTATTCATTTCGTCGGTATTGCATATTATTATCCTTATATCGACAGGCTTTGTGTTCAGTGTCTTGTTCGTCCCTTCTTCAAGAAGCCCCCAGGCGAGACGTTAGGTGTCTGGTATTGCCTCCTGTGCGGGCAATTTATGGCGTCGGAGCATACAATATCCCGTGTACCCAAACACCTGTAAAATCATATAGTTACAATCCTGTCTCTACCCAACCTTCTGATTTTAAAGAATTATTTTATTGTCTCGAATGCTATTAACCGACGTAATTTTCAATTTGGAGAATAGACGCGATCCCGCACGGCAACAGTTCAGCATTTCCCGGGCCAATGGCACCAAAGAATGAAAATGTTGCGTATTGGAAAGGCATGGTAAAAAGGCAGCATATTTTTACTGTCGGGGCGTTATAACGCTTTATTTTTGCAGCGAAATCCGTACAATGCGCCGGTTCGTTGGACACGAGTTTGTCCACACGCCAATATTGGCTTAATTCAGGAAATGAAGAGTAGAAAATGGTTGTAATTCGTCTGGCCCGTGGTGGGGCTAAAAAGAGGCCTTTTTACCACGTGGTGGCTACTGATAGCCGCAACAAGCGCGATGGCCGTTATATCGAGCGTCTGGGGTATTTCAATCCAACTGCGAGCGGGCAGGCAAATCGTCTGGAACTGCAGGTTGACCGTATTGAATACTGGAAGTCAGTAGGTGCGCAGATGTCTGATCGTGTCGCCTCGCTGATGAAGGAGCAGGCCAAGGCTGCAGCCTGATAGCGTGCGATGTGCGCCATGGTGGTGATCGGTAAGGTCAGCGGAGTATTTGGCGTACGTGGGCAAGTGAAGGTGTTTTCCTTTACTCAGCCTAAAGAGAATATATTGAGTTACGATCCATGGATGCTCGGATCGGACGACAACTGGAAGCCCTATAAGGTGGCTTCCGGTAACACACAGGGAAAGGGACTGATTGCACAACTTGAGGGTTGTGATGACCGGGACCAGGCGCAGGCCCTGGTGGGACAGGAAATTGCGATTGAAGAATCACAATTACCCCGGACAAGGCCAGATGAGTATTACTGGTCTGATCTGGAAGGCATGACGGTTATTACGACACAGCAGATTGAGCTGGGCAAGGTGAGCCACCTGTTTGAGACTGGTTCGAATGATGTACTGGTCGTGAAGGGTGATCGTGAGCATCTGGTTCCCTATATCAGGAATCAGGTGATCCAGAAGATTGATCGGGATTCGGGTCAGATTATTGTTGACTGGGATCCAGAGTTTTAGCGGGTGGTTAATCGATTTGATGTTATCACCCTGTTTCCTGACATGGTTCAGGATGCCTGCTCACAGGGAGTGACAGGACGTGCAGCAGACCGGGGGCTGGTATCATTACAGTGCTGGAACCCGCGCGATGTAACGGAAGATGTACATCGCACAGTGGACGACCGGCCATATGGTGGTGGTCCGGGCATGGTGATGATGGCCGAGCCGCTGGACAGGACATTGTCCCAGGTGCGCAAGGTTGCGCCTGATAGTAAGCTGGTTTATCTGTCGCCACAGGGAAAGCCGATTTCGCAGGCCCTGTTGCGAGAGCAGCAGCAGAACCTGATTCTGCTGTGTGGTCGATACGAGGGTATCGATGAGCGCTTTATAGAGGCGCAGGTTGAAGAAGAGTGGTCACTGGGTGACTTTGTCCTGAGTGGCGGAGAAGTTGCGGCGATCGCGGTGATGGATGCCCTGACACGCTTGATACCCGGTACGTTGGGGCACGAGCAGTCAGCCGAGCAGGATTCTTTTACGGATGAGCTGCTGGACTGTCCGCATTATACGCGGCCAGAAAAATGGCAGGAAAGAGCAGTACCCGATGTCCTCATGGGAGGGCATCATGAGAAAATTGAACGCTGGCGGTTAAAGCAATCGCTGGGTAGAACATGGCAACGTCGGCCAGACCTGCTGGAATCCAGGGGGCTAAATGACGAGGAACGTAAACTCCTTAACGAGTTTATTGATGAACAGACAGATTAACGACTAAAGATAGAACAGGTTACAACCATGAGTAATATAATCGCGCAGCTCGAAGCCGAGCAAATGAAATCTGATATCCCGGCCTTTGCTCCCGGTGATACCGTAGTTGTTCAGGTACGCGTTAAGGAAGGTGAGCGTGAGCGTCTGCAGGCTTACGAAGGCGTAGTAATTGCAAAGAAAAACCGCGGACTGAACTCTTCCTTCACTGTTCGCAAGATGTCTCATGGTGAAGGCGTTGAGCGTGTTTTCCAGACACATAGCCCGGCAATCGCCGAGATCCAGGTTAAACGCCGCGGAGACGTGCGCCGTGCCAAGCTGTACTATCTGCGTGAGCGTACCGGTAAGGCAGCACGTATTAAGGAAAAGCTGTCTTATAAAAAGTAATTCCTTGCACGGTTAGGCAGATTGCTTAATAAAAAATAGCGGGTATAGCCCGCTATTTTTATGTCCACGGATGGACAGTATGCCGTGAGAGGCACGACTACATGGATGTAGGAGGTAGGGTGACGCAGGAAGCCAAAACCGAGGACGCCGAAGCGGCGATGTCAACAATAGCAATATTGGCAGGCTATGACTCACACACATGCAGGTTATACAGCTGTTATCGATACACCGCCGGGCCGTCTCGCCATTCGGACTGACGATGGCCGACTCACTGGCATCGACTTTGTCGACAAGCGCACTGCGCTTATGTCACCGCAAAACCCGCTGGCCAGTGAAGTGACTGATCAGCTCCGGCAGTACTTCCGTGATCCCGCCTTTGTTTTTGACCTGCCGGTATTGCTGGATGGAACCAAGCATCAGCAAAAAGTCTGGCAGTTACTGGGAAAAATCAGACCAGGTCATACCATGACCTATGGTGAACTGGCAGGCCGCATTAACAGTGGCGCCAGGGCCGTTGGTAACAGCTGTCGCCGTAACCCGATATCGATCGTGATTCCCTGTCATCGTGTGGTGGCATCCACTGGTATTGGTGGATACGGCGGTCATGTCGATGGCAAGGTGCTGGATAGAAAGCACTGGTTATTAAGGCATGAAGGCATATTAAACTAGCCCCTTGATTTTTATTGACCGATTCCCATATCCCCCTATTATCCTGAGTACTACAAACAGAGGTTGATTGATGAACGCATCCGTTGAAAAGCAAACGCATGAATTTCAGACTGAGGTGACACAGCTGCTCAAGCTGATGATCCACTCACTATATTCCAACCAGGAGATCTTTCTCCGTGAACTGATTTCCAATGCCTCTGATGCCTGCGACAAATTACGTTTCCAGGCGTTGTCAGATGAGTCTTTATACGGCGACGATACCGAACTCAAGGTAAGACTGGATTTCAACAAGAAGAAAAAGACACTGACTATTTCCGATAACGGTATTGGTATGAATGCTGACCAGATCGTTGATCATCTGGGTACCATTGCAAAATCTGGCACCAAGGAATTTTTCCAGAGCCTGACTGGCGACCAGGCCAGGGATTCGCAGATGATCGGCCAGTTTGGTGTTGGCTTTTATTCGTCATTCATTGTTGCGGACAAGGTCAGCGTAATCAGTCGCGCGGCCGGCGAGGCTGCTGACCAGGCTGTGATCTGGGAGTCTGAAGGCGAGGGGAGTTATACCCTGGAAAGTACCAGTAAAGACAGCCGTGGCACCGAGGTTACTCTGCATCTGAACAAGGAGTCCGCCAAGGAATTTCTGGAGGACTTTCGTATCCGTAACATCGTCAAGACCTATTCAGATCATATCGGCTTCCCGATCGAGATGAAGATCGTGGACGGTGATAACAAGGGTGAATGGGAGGCGATCAACCAGGCGTCTGCACTGTGGACCCTGCAGAAGAAAGAAATTAGTGAGGATGAATACAAGGAATTTTACAAACATGTGGCACATGATTTTGAAGATCCACAGGACTGGATTCATAACCATGTTGAAGGCAAGCAGACCTATACAAGCCTGTTTTATATTCCCAAGCGTGCGCCATTTGATTTGATGGAACGTGACAAGCGACATGGTATCAAGCTGTACGTGAAGCGGGTTTTTATTATGGACGATGCCGAGCACCTGATGCCGACCTGGTTACGTTTTGTTCGTGGCCTGGTGGATTCGGATGACCTGCCACTGAACGTATCTCGCGAGATCCTGCAGAGCAATAAACTGATCGATACCATTCGTAATGCCTCGGTAAAGAAAATACTGGGCATGCTGGAAAAAATCGCGAAGAAAAAGCCGGAAGAGTACACGGTATTCTGGAAAGAGTTTGGCCAGGTATTGAAAGAAGGGCCGGTAGAGGATTTTGCCAATCGTGACCGTATTATGAAGTTATTCAGATATAGCTCGACGCATGAAAGTAGTGCAGAGCCTGCGGTTTCACTGGAAGATTATATTGCCCGCATGAAAGACAAGCAGGACAAGATCTATTACATCACGGCAGAAAGTTTTGCGGCTGCCAAGAGTAGCCCGCACCTTGGCGTCTTCAATGAGAAGGGTATCGAAGTGTTGCTTATGCACGAGCGCGTTGACGAATGGATGATGTCACAGGTTAGTGAGTTTGACGGTAAATCCTTCCAGTCAATTACCAGTACCGAACTTGACCTGGGTGAACTGGCGGACAAGGAGGAAAAGCAGGCGCAGGAAAAGGTTGCCGAGGAAAACAAGGACCTGGTTGAGCGCATGAAGTCCGTGCTGGCTGATGATGTGAATGAAGTCAAGGTTTCAACCCGCCTGACAGATGCACCCTCCTGCGTTGTGCAAAGTGCCAACGATATGAGTATGCATATGCAAAAGATACTGAAGACGGCCGGTCATGCTATGCCACATAGCAAGCCCACGCTGGAAATCAATGCGGATCATGCGCTGGTTAAGCGTCTGCATGATGAGCCGGATGGTGACAGATTTACTGACTGGACACGTATCCTGTACGAGCAAGCAGTACTGGCAGAGGGTGGCGAGCTTGCCGATCCATATGCCTTTGTTAGCCGCTTGAACAAGATGTTGTCAGAGCTGAGTGGAGCGGGCGATTCAGGCCGTATTATTACCTGAGGAACCAGTCGGCCCGGAATACAACTGCATTGGATTCCGTCAGGATAGATAAATGGTTATGGGCGGCGCGTTTTTTCAAGACGCGCTCGCTCGCCTCCAAAGCGGTTGCCGGTGGCAAGGTTCACCTGAATGGTGGACGGATCAAGGCATCAAAAACTGTTGTACCGGGTGATAGCCTGGTCATTCAGAGAGTTGATGATCAATATACCGTTATGGTTCTGGCGCTGAGTGACCGGCGTGGTCCGGCCAAGGTTGCGCAAACACTTTATGAAGAGACAGCAGAAAGCCTGGCTGCAAGACAGGATAACAGGGAGGCGCGGCGTCTAAGTATGCAGTCGAGTCCTGCGCCGAAAGCCCGGCCAGACAAACGGGCGCGGCGTCTTATTCACCGATTTAAGGAAACCAACCGTGAATAATTAATCTGGATCTCTCCCCGGTGGTGAGACAGGTAGCTTAAGTCTTGTGTTTAACCCACGGGTAGGTTTTATTTTCCCGTTTGTTGTTTAATCACCTTTCGAGTTAGTGCTTATCTCGGCATACCTGATGCGTGTGCTGAAGATAAGGAAAATGATCAGGTTAGTAATTGCAACGATCAGAAGAATGCCACCGGACTCTTTCCATAGCTTGTTGATATAGGCCCGCTCGTAGGCAGGGTCATACAAATCTATCATGACCCAGTCGGTATTCGGAATCGCCATGGACGTTTTTATCGAAAGTAATTCTTCCCTGGTCAGTCGACCATCGCGCGCCATGATATCCCTGGTTCCGGCGCCACTGATCTCTATCAGTGAGCTGTCATGGAGCTTGGTGAGCATGAGTTTATGTCCGGGGATTTCCCTGGATTTCAGGATGTTCTGAATGGGTTTGGGGTTAAAGCTGACCAGGAATATATTTCTGCCAGGATCGCTGTCCTTGATTGATGCCATGACATCGTAGTGATAATGCTCTGCCTGTGGATGGATAAAGATGGCGTTTTTTGCCTTGCTGCTGTCATTCAATCGCTTAACTTCGGTTGAAAAGTTGGCGATATCGTTCTTACAGATATCTCCTACCCGGGATTCGATGTCATCCAGCACCGGGGTGCCGGTGGCGCTGGTAATGGAGAATGAGTCAAGGTTGCTAAAACGTTGCCGCAGGCGGATATCGATAATCTCTTGCGTGTTCTCGTCATGGGGATGGTAGGCGAGGTGTGATATCAGCTGGCGATATTCGTCATTAAATAAACGCACATGACGAATCTGGTTTTCAAGTCGATAGCTGATGTCCCGTGCAGCGCCTTCTACCATGGCTTTCTGGATAGCGAGCTGGTGAGCACTGAATTCCTGTTCGCGCTGCTGTGTATACATGATAAGAATCACGGATGTCAGCAGTAATGACAGGGTGATAATAATGAACAGGTGTAGCCGGGAAACCATGATTCGTCTCGCTACAGTGACTGGCTGATGTAGCCCTCACGCATCTTCACCATACCGAGATACATCTTGGAAAACTCGGGTACGACAGAATTCTGTACCGGGTCCAGCCCGAGTAGATGCTGGCTCCAGGCCGCCAGCCTGGGGTAGCGCGAAGCATCCAGAATGTCACGTGCCGGTTTGAGTAAATCAAGGCGCATGAACAGCCCTGAATACAGGGTATCGATCAGGCTCAGCTCACCGCCACTAAAGCAGGCTGAGTCGGATTTTATGGCCTCCAGTCTGTCGAGTTTTTCAAGGATATCGTATTCAATGTCTTCGAACCCTTCCTTGTCACCTGCACCAACCAGGTTAAACATATCACCGAGTATGGAGCCGCAAAACTGGATCCATGCACGATGTAGTGCACGTTGCAACGGGTCATCCGGCATCATGCCGCAGCCACCGGCATCATTTAAAAACTCGTTAATAACTGCAGACTCGAATATAACGGTATCATTGTCTACACGCAGGATGGGTACCTGACCAGTGGGGGAAAGCTCATCAAACCATTGTGGTGGGTCATTGATATCAATGAAAGTAATCTTGTGTTCAATGCCCTTATGCAGCAAGGTAATAACTGAAGATTGTACGAAGGGACAAAGTTTAAAACTGATAAGCTCCAAATTCATGGGAAAACCGATCCATCTAATGCCTGAGTGAAAAAGGACGCATAGCATAGGGCGAATGGCTGCAATGAGCAATGTACAAATATTAAACAATCTGGCCGCGTGGCGGGAACGCCTGATAGCACAGGATATCGACCCTGACAGGCGCCTGTTATGGGTAGATGTGAGCAGTCAGAGCCTGTTTGTTTGTGAAGCTGGCGAGATCACCGGGCAGTTCCCGGTCTCGACCGCGCTAAAGGGAACCGGTTGTGACGAGAATTCCTTTCAAACCCCGATTGGTTTACACCGAATTAGTGAAAAGATTGGTGATGGCGTGCAACCAGGCATGGTATTTAAAGGTCGGCAGGCAACAGGAGAGCTGGCAGAAGTTGAACAGGCTGACAGGGACACTGGCCATGATCACATCACCAGCCGCGTTCTCTGGCTAACGGGTATGCAACGCGGTATTAACCAGGGAGAGGGTGTTGATACCCATGACCGTTATATCTACATTCATGGAACCAATGAGGAAGGGCGTATCGGCCAGGCTGTTTCGCATGGCTGCATACGACTCAAAAACAGGGATGTGATCACACTTTATGAGCAGGTGGAAGAGGGAACCGCAGTGATTATTGATGGTTGAGTCTGCCACTCATATAACCTGCATCATCAACAATAATTAATCACTCTATGGGCGGGAGATAGGGATGGATGTTTTCGAAATATCGGCACTGCTACTGACGCTGGCAGCACTATTTAGTTACCTCAATTACAGGGTATTGAAGTTGCCGACCACCATTGGCCTGATGTTGATATCTCTCGTTATATCCCTGGCGATTATTGGTTTGCACTGGCTTGGATATGATATTGAAACCCGGGCCGAGGCTATTCTTAACAGTATCGATTTTAATCAGACCCTGATGCAGGGTATGTTGTCTTTCCTGTTATTTGCAGGGGCATTGCATATCAATCTTGAAGACCTGTCTGAACAGAAATGGGTCATTGCATCGCTGGCAACCATTGGTTTGATAGTCTCCACGACCCTGATCGGGCTGGCATCCTGGTGGGTGCTTGGACTGCTGGGTTTTCAGATTGACCTGATCTGGTGCCTGCTATTCGGCTCGCTCATATCACCGACCGACCCGATTGCCGTATTGGCAATTTTAAAAACCGCCGCTGCCCCCAAGTCATTGGAAACAAAGATAGCAGGCGAGTCACTTTTTAATGATGGTGTTGCCGTTGTCATATTTATTGTGTTGTTCGAGATAGCTACCGGTAGTCATGAGCCCACGGTGGGCCATATTACCCTGCTATTTATCGAAGAGGCGGTTGGTGGCCTGATATTTGGCCTGGTAATCGGCTTTATAGCGTTCCGGATGCTGCGTAGCATTGATAACTATAGTGTTGAGGTATTGATAACACTGTCACTGGTGATGGGTGGATATGCGTTGGCAGGTGCCATTCACGTATCCGGACCTATCGCCATGGTGGTATCCGGCTTGTTGATTGGAAACCATGGCCGGGTCATGGCCATGTCCGATAAAACGCGCGACCATCTGGATGGGTTCTGGGAATTGATAGATGAAGTACTGAATGCCGTGCTGTTTGTTCTGATTGGTCTTGAGGTT
>JAPHTU010000070.1 GCA_026196145.1 Gammaproteobacteria bacterium | reverse complement strand
CGCTTATGCGGGCTTTTTTGTTGAGACTGTAATGATGTGATCGCCTCGACTAATCATCAAACCTGTTATGCAGGGCAACTAGACCTTAATGAAAAATTTGATAGCGAATTTGGAGGCAAAACCAAGTACGCCGACCATTAGCCCGAGAAATAACACAAACGTTCCCCACTTGCCTGCATCGGATTGTTTGCCCAGGTCATAAACAATAAAGACCATATAGCAGATCAGTAGGCCAACCATGATAGGCATGCCGTATTCTGTCAGCATGGCGTCTGTTAACAGGGGCTCTTTCATGGTTTTCTAATGGATTGAATAAATGGCCAGGTGGATATGGTTTACAACGAGTAAGAGCAACAAAGCCCGCATAAGCGGGCTTTGTTGCTGAAACTATATGAACAAATTACTTGGCAGCAATCTCTTCCAGCTTCCTGGCCTTGATGATCTGACCATTCAGGGCAGCGTCATTGGCATTACGGCCGTAGGCAACACTGATCAACTGGCTGTAGTAAACAACCGGCATGTCGAACTTGGTACCGTACTTGGCATTGATCTGATCCTGATAGATCTCAACGTTTGCCTGACATAGCGGGCAAGGGGTTGCGATCATATCGGCATCGTTGTCGTAAGCCGCTTCGATAATTCCCTTGATCATTTCCTGAGACTTTTCAGGCTCGGAGAATGCCAGGGCGCCACCACAGCACTGTACCTTCTTTTCATAGGTCGGAATGGAATCACCACCAAGGGCATCAACCAGACCATCCAGGTACATGGGATTTTCGTATGACTCGCCATCGATGCCGAAGGGACGATTGGTCTGACAGCCAACATAGCCGGCGATCTTGACACCTTCCAGTGGCTTCTTCACGCCCTTGCCGATTTCTTCGTAGCCGATGTCCTCGATCAGAACCTCTGCCATGTGACGAATCGGGGTCTTGTTGGTCAGCTTCATGCCTGCTTCAGCCAGCGCCTCGTTGGCTTCCTTGAACATGTTCTCGTCGTCTTCGAAGCGCTCAGCTGCTTCACGAGTGGATAACCAGCAAGCCGCGCAGGTGGCAACGATGTCCTGATCCGGGTTGTGCTCCTCGGACAGGGCGATGTTGCGTGCCGACATGACCAGGCGGGGTAACTCGCCACCGCTACCGTAGCCGATAGAGGCAGAACAACAGTTCCAGTCCGGGATTTCGTTCAGTTGTACATCCAGTTCTTCACACATGGTGGCGACTGACTTCATCATATTTGATGAAGAGGCACCTTTCTGTGAGGAGCAACCTGGATAGTATGAATATTCACGTTTAGCCATGATTTATCTCCTACTTACCATGTTCTTCAATACGCGCAGCTTCCAGCTCCTGCGCCTTCTTGATGATCTTCTGCAGGTCACCAGGATTCTTTACACCGTGGCCGCCAAAGAATTCCATCGGTGCCATGCGCTTGGTTTTCTGCATGTTCATGCCCAGCTTGGCATTTTTCAGGGACTCCTTGATGCCGGAAACAAAGCCGTCCTTGAAGTACATGGACAGGCCCAGTTTCAGTTCGTTGACACGACCTTTCTTCATCATGTTGTTCCAGAACACCTCGGAGAACCACTGAGTCGGGTTGCCCTTGGGTTGAATACCCAGACGCTTGGCGTAATGTGCCAGGCCATGCATGATGTGAGTGATCGGCAGTTCGCGCGGGCAGCGTACGATGCAGTTGTAGCAGGAAGTACACATCCACATGGAGTCGGATGTCAGTACATCTTCACGCTTGCCAGCACGGATCATCATGAAGATTTCCTGTGGCGGGTGTTCCCAGGCATTACCCAACGGGCATGAACCTGCGCAAACACCACATTGCATGCACATCTTGACCCACTCGCCTTCTTCGACGTTGGCCTCAACTTCCTTGAGGAAATTGTTGCGGTATTTTTCGACCATTGCTGTATTTGTGCTCATCGTTGGTCTCCTTAGAACTTGAACGGGTTCATGCCGACTTTCTCGACAGTTTCCGCCATCTCGTTAATTAATGCCGGTGCACGATCGACATCGGTAATTGCGATCTCGTAGGTCGCAACACGATCTGGCTCCAGGTTAAGCTGCTCCAGCGTATCGTCAATCTTGGACATACGGATACCGGCCAGACGTGAGCCACGTACAAAGTGACACTGGTAGTCATCATCCTTGCGGCAGCCCATCAGTACGATACCGTCGTAACCGGAGTTCAGTGCATCGGTGATCCAGATGGTGTTGACCGATCCCAGGCAACGAACAGGAATCACGCGTGAGAACTCACTATAGTGATTGCCGTTACGGGCTGCCATATCCAGTGCAGGGTAGGCATCGTTTTCGCAGGCCAGTACCAGGATACGTGGCTTTTCGTCGAATTCGTCAGGCATTTCAACGTTCTTGATCTGCTGACCAACCGTGTCTACGGAGTAATTCTCGAAAGAGATTACACGAACCGGGCAGGCACCCATGCAGGTACCACAACGGCGGCAGCGGGCCTCGTTGAATTGAGGATAACCTTCCTCATCCTCATTGATGGCGCCAAACGGGCACTCAACTGTGCAACGCTTGCACTGTGTGCAGCCTTCCTGACGGAAGCTTGGGAAGCTCAGGTCACCTGAACGAGGATGTGCAGCGCGACCCTGTGCGGCATCTTCCAGCGCATGGATTGCCTTCATTGCGGCACCGGTACCATCTTCCTTGGCCTGCAAGCTGTCCATCGGACGGCGAACCGGGCCGGCGGTGTAGATACCGGTACGACGGGTTTCGTAAGGAAAGCAGATGAAGTGTGAATCCGTGAAACCGTGGACCAGTTGTGGCATATCCGGGCCCTGACGATAGTCTAGATTCAGAATTGAATCGACCGGAATTTCCTGGACATATTCCTCACCGGCCTCCTCGGCGTCAGCTTTGTCATCGGCCTGCATCTCCAGGTCAGGACCTGAGTTTGGCACCTGGCCAGTTGCCAGAACCACCAGATCTGCCTGCATTTCAGTGTCTTCGTTCAGGATCAGGTCCTTGAACTTGACGCTGTGGGCATCGGAACCGGCAGCAACTTCACTGACTTCACCCTTGGTGAAAACCACGCCCTTCTGCTGACCGGAGCGGTAGAAATCCTCGCCCGGGGCACCCGGAGTACGCAGATCTGTGTAGATGACGGTAGTGTCGACATCGCTGTTGTTGTCCTTGAAGTACATCGCCTGCTTGATAGAGGTCAGGCAGCAGGTACCGGAACAGTAAGGCAGGTGACCTTCCTTGTCGGAACGTTGGCCAGCACATTGAACAAATGCAACGCTGGTGACTTCCTTGCCATCAGAAGGGCGCTTGATTGGGCCGCCATTGGCTTCAACCGCCAGCTTTTCCAGTTCAGCTTGAGTGACCACGTCAGGTGTCTTGCCATAGCCCAGTTCAGGCAGCTGGTTGGCGTCGTAATCCTTGTAACCGGAAGCCTGCACGATGGCACCGAAGTTTTCAGTCGTGGTAGAGCCGGATTCTGTGCTGATGTCGGCAGCAAAACGACCCGGCGCACCAGAGGTCTTGGTGAGCGTGGAGTTCAGGTGAACGGTAATGTTGGCATCCGCCTCAATCGCCGCGATCATATCGGCAACGCCGGTATCGACCGGGTCGGCATAAGGTGAGCGGCTGGGGATGTCTTTCCAGGCATCGGCCAGGTGACCACCGAGGGCGCCGGATTTCTCAACGATAGACGCCTTGTAACCTGCCTTGGCAATTTCGATTGCCGCGGTCATGCCAGTGACGCCGCCACCAACAACCAGTACGTTATCGATACGGCCCTGTTGCTCGGAGGATTTCGGGACCTGGGTAAACTTGGATTCGAAGCAGGCCATACGGACATAGTCTTCGGCCATTTCCTGTGTGGTTTCACGTGCCTCGTCGGTATCAGGACGAACCCAGATAACGCCTTCCCGCAGATTGCCACGAGTAATCGCCACGCCTTCAAAGTTGAATGCCTCGGTCTTGGCACGACGAGAGCAGGCGCAGATGGCAACGTTGGTCACACCTTCGTTGTCGATATCGTCCTGAATCATCTTCACGCCTTCGGCAGAACACAGGAAGTCATGCTCCTTGACCAGGTTGGCCTTGCCTTCACGCTCGGCAATCATCTTCATGTTGTCGAAGTCCAGGCGCTCGCCCAGTCCGCAACCCTTGCACATATATGCGCCAATTTTCTTTTCATCAGCCATGATTAAGCTCCTGTGCCAGCGGCTTTATTCACTACCTGGATTGCACGAAGTGCAGCGGCAGTGGCATGTTGAACGGAACGGTTTACATCCAGCGCATCTGCGGTAGATCCGGCAGCAAAGATGGCACCATTAGACTCGTCAGGCTCGATAAAACCATCCTGGTTGATGACGATATCGATTGGGAAGGCATTCTGATCAACACTGGGTTGCATGCCGGTTGCCAGAACCACCAGGTCATACGGTGTCTCGTAGCGGTTGTAACCTTCAGTATCCACGCCTTTCAGAACAGGATTGTCGTCCTTGTCCTTGATGATGTTGGCGACCTTGGACTTGATAAACGTTACGCCCTCGTCGTCCTGAACTGACTTGTAGAAGTCTTCAAAACGGTCAATGGCACGAATATCGATATAGTAGATGCTGACCTTGCCATCTTCAGGGTATGCGCTGCGTACATACTTGGATTGCTTCAGTGAAGCCATGCAGCAGATACGTGAACAGTGACGCAGGTGATTACGGTCACGCGAACCGGCGCACTGGATAAAGGCCACATTCTTGGCTTCCTTGCCATCGGATGGACGAACCAGCTTGCCGCCAGTAGGGCCCTGTGGGTCCATCAGGCGTTCGAATTCGACGTTGGTGATGACGTTTTCATAGCGGTCATAGCCATAGGGCTGGATCTTGTTGGCGTCATAAGGTTGCCAACCGGTTGCCCAGATAATTGCACCGGCTTTCAGGTCGATAACTTCGTCCTGCATGTCGAGGTCGATAGCATCGTATTTGCAGGCCTCCTTTGCCTTGGTCGCATCGTCGGTGCCAATAATGTTGGCGTCGATGACGAAGCGCTGGGGGTAAGCCATGTTATGTGGCAGGTAAGCACCCTTGCGCTTGCTCATGCCGTAGTTAAATTCATCGTCGAACTCCGCTTCAACGGCCTTCTCGCACTCACCACAGGCGGTGCAGTTTTCGTTGACATAACGGGGTTTGAGGGAAACCTTCAGTGAATAATCACCTGATTCGCCAGTGACTTCAGTCACTTCGGCCATGGTCAGAATGCGCAGATTGCGATTCCTCTTGGCGCGCTGCAGGTTGATTTCCATACCACAGGTGGGATGGCACATTTTAGGGAAGTATTTGTGTAGCTGGGCAACACGGCCACCGAGAGATGCGTTCTTCTCGATGAGTATGACCTGTTTGCCGCATTCTGCGGCTTCCAGGGCAGACGTCATACCGCTGATGCCGCCACCGACGACCACAATGGTCTCGTTACTTGCGACGATATCCGACATGGACTAGCTCCTCCGACATAGGAAAAAACATGAGGTCATCGAGTCGGCATCCTGCCGATGAGAACAACCCCCTGATATTGAACCGCGCAGGATACCCGTCTGCCTGTATAAGCGCCACTTAATACAGCCGTTTCCAGATTCAATTTTCCGATGCTTTAATAAGTACGATATATATAGACTTATGGGATGCATAGAATTATCTTTTGCTATTGAGAATTATTATCATTTAGCTATTGAAGCCGGGCGCCATAGTCGTTAACGTGCGCCGCCATATACCGTACTGTATGAGAGCACTATGGAAGCACAGGAAATCAATCCGGAAGACCATTTTATTAGGGAAGAGCCGTACTACGAGCCCGTCGGCAATGAGAAGGCAATTTTTGAGGCGGCCTACAAGAATGGTCTGCCCATTTTACTAAAAGGCCCGACGGGTTGTGGTAAGACCCGCTTTATGGAACACATGGCATGGAAGCTCAAACGCCCCCTGATTACGGGCTCCTGCCACGACGACCTCACGGCATCGGATCTGGTCGGGCGCTTTCTGGTCAAGGGGGGTGAAACCGTCTG
>JAPHTU010000082.1 GCA_026196145.1 Gammaproteobacteria bacterium | reverse complement strand
TCCTTCGCACCATGAAAATGAGCAGCATAGTTACCCGCTGGCAGCCCCTGGTATGCATCCTACTGGCCTTAACAAGCCAGCCTGTAGTCGTGTACAGCGATACCACAACCCCCGGTCAGTCACAGACCGGCGAATATGCCCCTGTAGCACAGGGCGTGACACCAGAATCACCCGAAATCGCGCATAAGAACAGGGCGACTACACCCGTATCTTCCGCAGAGAAGAAGATATTGATCGATGAGCCAAGGGGGGAGTTATCGACATTTCTGGGAATTGGAATTGCGATCAACATCATCATGGCGATAGTGTTTACCTGGTGGTTTACACGCGAATGGCGAAAACCAAGGAACATGGGAGGATCTAAACGTGTCGACCAATAAAGAATTCCCGCTGGGGACCCTGGTACTTTTCCTTTCTGTCGTCGCCCTGCTTATTGTTGCCTATATCACCCTGTCGCCTCAAAAAAGAGAAATCCCCCGGGAATTGATTGCAGTATTAAGACCGCATGCTGTCCCGCTACAACCATTCACACTGACTGACCAGAATGGAAAGCTCTACACAGAACAACAATTAAAAGGAAAGTGGAGCCTTTTCTTTTTTGGATACACTTACTGTCCGGATATTTGCCCGACAACGCTGTCTACGCTAAAAATAATGAGCAATGAACTAAAAAAATCCCCTGATATTGCGTCGGACATGCAAATCATTTTTGTATCCGTTGATCCGGACCGGGATACACCAGAAGTGCTCGCCAGGTACATGGAATATTTTGGCCCGGAGTTTACCGGCCTTACCGGGTTTCCAAATGAGCTGGCCGATATGGCCAAACAATTTGGCGCTGCCTATATCAAGGAAGCGGAAACAGAGCCTGGTAACTACCTGGTCAGTCATACAAGTTCAGTATTTTTAGTGGGGCCACAGGCAAGGATAATCGCCTCTTTCTCACCTCCACATAATCCAGAAACAATTACGTCCCAGTACAAACAGATTCATGACCTATTTCAACAATAATACACCGCGAATTAAGACACCTGATGGGCTTTGTTAGCGTTACCTGAACATATTAATACACACAGACATGGAAATTATCCCGGCTATCCCCCCTGCATTGGCCATACTCAATACTCTCTCGGCATCGCTGGTTGGTGCCGGTTATGTCAATATCCGTAGGGGTAACAAAACCGCACACAAATTTTGTATGGTTGGTGCCCTGACCGTATCCACTATTTTTATGATTTTTTACCTCTATTACCATGCGAAGGTCGGGTACATCCCGTTCGCCGGGCAGGGGGATATCCGTTATGTCTATTTTTCGCTGCTGGCATCACATGTCGTACTGGCTGCCATCGTGTTACCAATGGTATTAATTACAGCAGGGCTGGCCATCGCGGGAAAATTCGGTACACATAAACGCATAGCCCGCTGGACGTTACCGATATGGTTATATGTTTCAATTACTGGTGTAATTATCTACATCATGTCCTTTCATATTTACGCAAAATAAGGCTGTCACAATTATGGAAATGGTCCTCTATACAATCGCGGCACTACTACTGTACGCCGTGTCTGACTACATCCTCAATACGATCGAGATCAAGCTTCAAAAACGACTGCCAAATCGGTCACTGGTGTTTTTTGTTATCATCGCTACCCTTTCTGTCTCTACATTCGCGGTTATACAGATGATATACAAAGGGCAAAGCGAAGTTCAGACCACCGATAGTAATCAGGTTACGCCGACACCCGCAGCTACTAATCCACCGCAGTCAACACAACCCCGGATACAGGCACAACCAGCTGCGCCAACAACAGATATAAAGACAGGTAACTAGAAATTAGTTCGTCAAGATTGTCACGTTAAGCTTTTCTCATTCAACACGTGATACCGGTATATAACCTCTGGCTACAACCTGATATTTAGTGGCTTCAGCGATTTCCGCTACGAGGCCACATCGCCTTGAACACAATCACCAGGAACATAAGGCCGCCTATAACAGCAATTAATCCACCGAGGCCCATGATTCCCATGCTGATCACTCTTTCCATATTATCCAGACCCTGGGCAGCGCCTGCTGTTTTTCGTTGTACACCATATCCGCCAGACCAGACCAACCCAATAACATGCATTAACTGGCCAACCGCATAGATCACTGGCTGCCATGTTGCAGCCCAACCAGTAGCAGCCTTAAAACCCAGGCGAGGCAGCAGGTGAAAGGTTATTCCCATATAGGCCAATGTAACGGCGACAATGGATCCATGGTAATGCGCGGGTACAGTAACGTTGCTACCGTGAATCATGTATCCGATCACACCACCAACACCAAACAACAGCATCGAAGATACCAGCGCATTAAACTCGGGACCAACCGTAACGTTGCGCCAGTTGGCCTTGATAAAACTAAAAAGCAGCACCAGGCCAATAGGCAATGCCGCCAACCCTCCGCCATATTGCATGAGCAGGGAAATCACCTGCTTATGCATTGCTGCACCCAGATCATACATTGTATAAACAACGGGCGTCAGTACGACGGGTAGCAGACCAATCGCAAAGATAAACAAAGCAATACGTGGCGACAACCTTACGCTCATACCCGTAACCGTTGCCATCCATAACCAGGCAACGAGCATTAGCTGTATATGCATAAATTGTAAGGTGTGCCCTGCATCCCAGAACAGAAGCTCAAAGTAGTAGGCGCCACTGGCGACTGCCGGCATATCGAAATAGGAGACAACCAGCATCATCACAGACACAATCGCCGCAACCAAAGCAGTATATAAACCAAACCGAAGCGCACCATCTCCGCTTATCGTTAAGCCAACTGAATGGGAAAAAACCAGGCCGTTCAGTACAAGTACGGTAAATCCCGCACCAAACAAACCCAGGCCGGCATAAAACAACGGATGCTGTAATACAGGCACATAATTATTCATTAACGGGTCACCAATTCCCAGGAAAGGTGCTGCTGATATCACGATGGTACCTGCAATGCATAACGCAAGACCAAGCCACGCGCACTTCAGGCAACGAGTACTGCTGTTAAGGCTCCAGAGTACGCCTGCAAAGCCAAGGAACCAGACCAGCACCGTCATATCAACATGCACAACCAACGCGGTATGAAAGAAATCAACCCATGGAATGATTTCCTGAAAATATGGTGTGCGGGATAACACGATCAGGAGAGAAAACAGACCACCGATTACCAATGCGCCCAAAGATAAAAGCAGCCAGCCAATCGCCAGGCGGCGAATACGGTCATCGGCAGGCATGTCGAGCGCGAAGCTGTCGATAATCGCACTCTGGGTTGTCTGTCTGGTTTCCATTCTACTCAAAAGGCTTTAGTTATCTTTTAGGAAGTATATTGATATAAAAACCGCCGGAATTCGCATTGAAATCCACCAGGACTTGCTCTTCCGGCTGTAGTGTAATGTCCTTCTCAAATCGGTAGGTAGGACCCTCTACCTTCACATCATCATTCATAGAAACCCTTAACTTGTGATCCCCGGCAGGCACTTTAATACGATGAAACATATCTATACCCTGATCCTGGTGTAACCCGGGCGCTTCAACCACTTGCCTGGTCATCAGCTTCTTATCCAGAAAGAGCTCCACCGTCACCGGTGAACGTTCACGCGGGCAGCTGGTAGGTAGCCGCATATTGGGTGGCAACTTTAATAGCTCTTCCTGTGACATGCGTCTACATGCTTCTCGTAACTCGGCAGCATGGGAAAATGACAGGGTAACGACTGCCTGCCCCTCTTCCAGTTGACGGTATGGCGGTTGAATAGAGAAGTACCAGACGATTGCCATAAAAAGCGTGTAATTAAACACCTGCAATGTATAACGCAGTACCTTATTCATGAGCTTGCCCAGGCTGATTACTGGTTTCTGCTTCATTCAGCTTTTGAAGCTGTTTCCGAAAATCTGCGACTTCACTACGCAGATTTTTACAGTCTGTTTCTGCTGCGCGAAATACTTTTATTCGGTCACGGTCTGCACGTCCACGAAGAATGGGGCGACGACTACCATCGAAACGCTGATCCATCCACTTATTGCCATAGCGATAATAACAGTCGCCAGTCCGGCAACCTGTTATCAGCACACCATCAACACCCTTTTGCAGGGCGTATTCCACAATAGTGGGCGGCATCATGCCTATACAATACAGGCTTAGAACCTTGATATCTGACGACTCGAGACCTGCAAAATCCAGCGCATTATCACAGCCAATAACAATAATCCTGGTATCGCCTAAAAGTTCGCTTACGGCCTTGTTGATGCGTTCACGAATATCGTTTATCGGAAACTGCGGCATATCAATGCCTGTTTCAAGTTGCTCATTCTTCTGTCGGAACGGGTTGGAAGACGGACAGGATCCGACGCAGATGCCACAGGCAGCACAGAGGTTTGGATGCACAACAACCTCATTTTCATAACGTGCACCATCGGTACGCGCCTGCACGCTGATTGCATCGAACGGGCAGTCATCTGCACACTGCTCGCAACCATTACAATGATCCAGATGAACTTCGGCGGCATGGCCGGTTTTCTTGGGTGGCAACCAGGGCATGATCATCATGAAAAAGGTGATACCCAGCGTAATCATCCACGTCTGCCCTGCTGTGAAATAATCCAGCAATGGATATACCGCCAGATAGAACCAGTCCAGATTGAGTACTGCAGTCACCTTTTCCATATCGGCTGGCCCATGGCTAACCGCAGGCGCTGCCAGTGACAGGGCCAACAAGGCAATAAAGCTGCCCATGGAAAGCCCGATCGGTGCAGTGATCTCAACAAACGACAGGCGTTTGACATGAATCCAGATCGCAAAAACCAGGAACAGCGGTTGCCCCAGCAGGTGCAGGAAGGCCATTAAGGTGAAAAATCGATCCGTTAACTGTCCGCCAACAAAATTTCTCGCCATCGCGCTATTCATAAAAGGCAACGCATCAACCAGCTGCGAAGAAAGCATGGCGACATACAGGCCAAGCTCATCCCACACCAGCCAGTATCCGGTTATGCCTAACGTAATAACCATCCATAGTGTCGGCACGCCGGTAAACCAGGAAAACCAGCGAAAGCCCCTATACCGATCCAGTGCGAACTCGCGAAACATGTGCAACATAATTGTGACGATCGCTGCATCTGAGGCATAACGATGCAGACTGCGCATTACACCGGCGGCATACCATTGATCATGCGTCATGTACTCTACAGAGGCGTAGGCACCTGAAAGACTGGTATCAAAAAAGATAAATAGATACAGACCACTGATCAGCACCACCCAGAAAAAGAAAAAGGCCAGAGTGCCCAGGTTATAGAGCGGGTTCCATGCAGATCCGAAGGATAGATTAAACCAGGCCTCAATCGCCAGATATACCCGCTTAATTGGGTTGATATAGCTCAAAGATTGCTTCCTATTGAAATTGCAAGGGCGGGAAAGATATTACCTAATGCTGATATTCTAAGTATCTGGTATGGGAAATGACTTGATCAACATCAAGCGGGTGGCAAACGCCTGCCATGATAGTATTCACGGATAACGAAGGCCGTCCCAAGAATAATAATCAATGCACCAATAAACATCCCGATAAACAGTGAGTAATCAAAATGGTAAGAGTCGCTGGCCGGGTCATAATTTGTACAAAAAAAGCGAACCCTGTTGATTAAATCATCTACCAGGGTCTGGTTGGGCTGCGGGCGGCCCAGCACCAGTTCCTTCAAGGGCTCCACTAGCAGCGGGGTATCAAAAACCTCACCATAAACCTGGCGATAAACCTCGCCATCGGCATCAATCACGCTTGCCTGCACCACATGATCAAAACCATTTGGCGAGGAGAAAAAAAGAAAACCCAGCTCTTTTGTGAGAGCCTGAATCGTCTCCGGATCAGCACTTAAAAGGTGCCAGTCTGCATCATCCACCCCATGCTTCCTGGCAAAGTGCTGCATAGCCTGCGGGTCATCAAATTGAGTGTCAAATCCCAGCATGGCCACAGAAAAACTATCCTTACCCAGTGTATCCCGTGCTTTTTCCACGACCTTTGCCAGGTGTCGGGTGGTCATGGGACATATCTGGTAGCAACTCGTATAAATTAGACTGAGAACAAGTGGTTTACCCCGCAAATCACTCAGCAAAAGCCCCCTACCCGTCGCATCAGTAAGTCTAAAATCTGAAAGCTGGTTACCGATAGCGTCCTGGCTGGCCGTTAATGCGGCCTTGTACTGAAATTTCTGAATCGATCCACCCTCAGGAGCGGGTTGAATCTCCACTGCAAACACAGTAAACGACAGCAGAAAAGTGGCCACCATCAGGGGGAATGGTATCAATTGACGCATCTACAGGGTTTACCTCTAAATATTATTGCAGATCACTGTCTGAGGAAATGCTAATACAATGGTGAGTCAGCATTATTTTGCAGTATAACAGCGCTGAGGTCACACATGATGAAAATCGCACAAACCTGCCTATGCCGCGCCTGGCACGTAAGCCACTCTGAATTGCAGTATGGGAAATACCGTTAGGAAACCAACAAAACGTCGACCACCGCGAAACCCAGCAACACGATTAACTGGATCAAGGAAGCGAAAAAACTGCTCATCGCTCTTTCACGAGTTGGTGCATAAACCATCTGTATATTGCGATATATGAAGTATCCGCCGCCAGATACGGCGCCCAGAAGATAAACCCAGCCCATACCATAGAAATATGGCAACAGTGAGCAACCAACCAGCAATAGCGTATTCCATAGTACAGCCTTTGCGGCAAGCTGATCGCCAACCACTACAGGCAGCATCGGTACACCAGCGTTTTCATATGCCTCGTGTTGCGCAATTGCCAGACTCCAGAAATGTGAAGGTGTCCAGAGAAATAGAACGATTGCCAGAAGTATTGGAATCGGCCCCAGGTTTGGATCAATTGCCGCGGCACCCGCCAGTACAGCAAAACTGCCCGCTGCACCACCGATAACTATATTGGTCCAGGAGCGGCGTTTTAACCATACGGTATAGACAATGGCGTAAAAGAATGCGCCCAAAAAAATGTATAAGGCTGCCATTTCATTCAGTGTGACGGCCGCCCAACCCACTGAGAATACCAGCAGTGCAACAATCCCAAGCAACCACCGGTAGTCGCGCTTGAATACACCGGTAACAAATGGGCGATTGCTGGTACGGGGCATAAGCGCATCATACTTCCATTCATAATACTGGTTAAATGCGCCAGCGCTTGCAGAGGCCAGCAAAACGGTCAGTGACAGAATTACCGCATCCCATGCCGACGCCATTTCTCCCGGTGTTACGACCATAGTCACCAGCGCAGTAAGCGCCATGATAAAGCCTATGCGGAGCTTAAAGAGATCTACCAGCTGACTAATCATATATAGATAAACTCATTTTGGTTTCACCTGTCATGGAGCTTGAGATTTCTGCAGGTTAAGGTTGTACCAGTCAGTTGTTCAGCTGATTTCACGCCTCATATTGCGGGAGTATGAACGAACCAGGAAAACCTTTCAGTTAAAACCATTAATTACATCGTGGCAATAAAAGGAAGGGGCGGAACACGCCCCTTCCTCGCGACATAAATCAGCCCAAAGGCCAGACGGATGCCAGATACTTCCAGTTAATGAAGTAGTACACCACGAATGTCACCAGCAAGAGCATGGCAAGTCCAAAGGTACCCGGTGCTTCAAAACCGGATGTATGCTCTTCCTCTTCCTTGGGTGCCATTGCCAGAAGGTCCGGCTTTTTGACAGAGTAGACAGATGGATCCAGCGCCTTGCCGACAAAGCTTTCCAGAAAACCAGCAGATGGTTCCAGCTTCTTGCCAAACAGCAGCGAACCAACCGTTACCAGCAGATACATGCCACCGCCAAGGATACCCAACAGGCCACCAATCGCGCCAACGGCCATCAAGGTATAGGCAATTGCAGGATATTCAAACGCCATCAATGCACCGGCGAAGTCCATATCCCAGTGACGACGGGATACACCCAGCGTACCCGCACCCAGCATGAACAGAATCATAATGGTCATGCCGCCGCCGAATACATAAGGCTGCATTTTCGCCACCCACGGCAGGATCATCTGACGTCGGAACAGTACCGGAATCAACAGGTAGGTCAATGCCATGAAGGCCAGCGTTGTACCTGTTACCACGGTTGCATGGAAATGCGCGGGTACATAGATGGTGTTATGGATGATCAGGTTAATCTGCTCAGTACCCATAACCACGCCTGTGATACCGCCGATGAATCCAAAGGTCACCAGTGAGATAAACATACCGGAAAATACCGGGTTACCCCAGGGCGCCTTACGCAACCATTCATATAGTCCTTTAGTCAGGCCTTTCTTGCGCTGTGCGACCTCAATAGCACCCGGAACGGTCAAACCATGGATCATGCTGGCCAGTACCGCCAGATACATGGCATAACTGGTGTTGAAGATTTTCCATTCGGTACTAATACCCGGATCAACCAGGATATGGTGCGCGGAAGCCAGCTGCAGGAAGAAAATATACAGCAGGAAGGCAAAACGACTGACTTTTTCAGACATGGGCTTTGCGCCAAACAATATACCTGCAAGCAGATACCAGACAGACACATGTGCAGAAACGTTAATTTGCTGCGACGAGTGACCCAGACCCCACCAGATCACACGATACATCTCGGCATCGATATGACTGATATAACCAATTGACCAGAGAAAAGTCGGAATCAGGATGATGGCGCCTGATGCGATGGTAAAGACCGCGATGATCGCTGCGGTTATTGCACCAAATGTAACCAGCGGGACAGAGCCTTCATAGGTCTTTTCCTGCTGTGCGACCACCAGTGTCCCGAAAAAGACAAATACCTGGATCAATGCACCAACAGCAAACAGGATTAATCCCAGATAAAAATGCGGTTCAGCCTGCATGGGAACATAGGAGGTCATCATGACACTGGAGTTACCGGAGAAAACGGCAACGTTGTTCATGATGGCACCAATCAGCATCAGGAAGTAGCCTGCCCACGCCCACCTTGGCGTCGCCAGACGACAGCGGAGCAGTGTTGATGCCGCAAAATGCAAAATTGCCATCTCAAAAAAGATGATCCAGAAGATCAGGGCATTAATACCATGCCCCGTCAGAACCATGTAGAACTTGTCTGCAGGTAGCCAGTGGACTTCCTGCCAACGCGTCAGGATGACGCCAATTGCTAATAAACCCGCAACAAGCAATGCTACAACGCCGGTAACGGCATTGATCTTCATTAAGCTCTCTGCGGATTTGTGAAAATAAAACCCTGAATCAGGACATTCGCGAAATTCAGCCATTTTTTATTCCTCCACGTAGATCTTGCCCACCATCGTATGGTGGCCAATACCGCAATATTCATTACAGACAACGCCATACTCACCAGCCTTGTCAGGTGTAATCTTCAGTACCATGTCGTAACCGGGCACTATCTGCAGATTGATGTTGTCTGGCTGTAGTGACCAGCCATGTTGCCAGTCCATGGAAGACAGATGCAGGCGATATTCCTGGTCCTTTTTCAGTTTCAGAACCGGATACCACTGCCACAAGCGACCCAGCATGTAGACGTCACTACCTACTGGTGGCTCGACAATCGGTACACCAGCTTCTTCTCCTACCTTATACTGGCTGACCATTTCTTCCACCTTGGCACCAAATTTGGCGGGCGTTGTCTGATACGCCTCGGTGGAAAGGTTTTGCTTTCCGTACACATGCCATATCGGCATCATTAAGAACATAATAATGCACCAGGTCAGTGCTATCGCGATCCAGATGAGCTCCTGGCGACCTACAGGAACTTTCCACCAGATCCGCTCCGCAGGCGGCAAAAATGAAGTCATAAAATTCTCCTTATTCCGAATTCTAATACGGTGCTATAGGCAGGGTGGCGATTTCCATAATGCCCCAGACGATGTAAAAAACCGTCGGCATGGCAACGCCAATAAAAAGTAGTAAAAACGGGCTATCCAGAAGTGATTGCATTCCTGGAATACGCTCTTCTTCCTCTTCGTTTCCTGGTTCTTCGGGTGAATCTGTCATGAGTTAAGTCCCCAAAATTTGTTATAAGAATCAGCGGCGTATGACGAACTTTGATCGCTACACCCAATATAATAGAATGCAGGCAGCACATACCCCTTGCGACAGGGATCATATCGTCTCAGGGGGGGGCTTAGATTTGATATAAATCAAAAGTGAGATAATATTTACTAATACTTGAAGTTAATTTACTTAAGTAGACTTGCTTCATGTGTATCATTAAATAGTTATTTGCTAATATTCGCGGCACGCAGTCTTTCTGCCTGGTAATCATCATGCTGTCAAAGCTCATATACCGACTAACCCTGGAGCACAAGAAACTGTGGATGTGAACGTTACAATTCAAGGCACGCCAAGCAGTAATCAAAAACGCGGGCATCCTTTCGATGCCCTGAAAAAATCGCATTTATTCTCCAGCTTGTCTAATGATCAAATAGACCGGGTATGCCAGCATGCCAGCGTCCTGAAATTAAGCGAGGATCAACCCCTGTTCATGCAGGGTGATGATGTTAATCGCTTTTATCTGGTCATCACTGGCCGTATCAAACTTTTCCGCCTTTCTCCCACGGGCCAGGAAAAGATTATTGACATTGTATCTGATGGCCACATGTTCGCAGAGGCCTTGATGTTTATGGATCACCCGCACTACCCGGTAAGCGCCAGCGCAATATCAAAATCCGAGATTATTGGTATTGATGCTAAAGACTTTAAGGCCATGCTGCGAAATTCAGTCGACACCTGCTTTCTGTTGATGGCAGACATGAGCTTGCGCCTGAAATCTCTAATCCACGAAATAGGCACCCTGAGCCTGCAAACAGGCACCTGCCGTGTTGCATCCTATATCCTGGAGAACGCACCAAGTGATACGGATAGTTTCACACTGAATATTGCCAAAAGCCTCATTGCATCAAGGGTATCGGTTACACCTGAAACATTTTCCCGGATCCTGAAAGAATTGTGCCAAAAGAAAATACTTTCAGTAGAAGGCTCCGACATCATGATTCATGATCGCCAGGCACTGGAGAATATAAGCATCAGCAAACATATGGGGTGACTATACAAACTCGCCCCTTGTACAGCACCAACAACTATTTCTTATCCGTTGCCTTGCCTGCCGGTTTCTTTAGAAAGGAGAAAATACCTCCGTTCTTGTCCTTCTTGCTAGCTATCAACTCTTCCAGTCGGTGCAGTCTGGCATCGTGGGTTTTAAAATGAACTGCAAACCAGTCACTCAATTTTTCTCTTAGCAGTTGCTCATCATATTTATCCGTTGTTTCCAGCGCTGCCGTGATATCCTGAATATCATCAAGTAGCTTTGCATGATCGTCTCGATGCTCTTCGTATGCATCGTAGCCATATTTTTCCATTAATTTTTCTTCCAGGGCAAAGTGGCTATAGATTGCACCGTATATGTTATTCAGTATGTCAATCAGGGTATCCTTGTCAGAGTGCTCTGCAAGCTTTGCGTAAAATTCGTTAATAGAGTTAATCAATTCCTCATGCTCAAAATCAACACCCGATATACCGGTAGCGAATTCATCTCTCCATTCGAGTAGTTCCATAGTCATAATCCTGTTTTTTCTGCAGACTGTCAGAGGCTGGCACAC
Source organism: Gammaproteobacteria bacterium (assembly GCA_026196145.1). Lineage (GTDB taxonomy): Bacteria > Pseudomonadota > Gammaproteobacteria > JAJDYQ01 > JAJDYQ01 > JAJDYQ01. The sequence continues at coordinate 6,758 of JAPHTU010000082.1, read as the reverse complement.
ATTAAACATATAGGATTGCCAGACCACACTGTGGTTGCCCGTGGGGCTTACCTAGTCAAGCGTTAAACTTCCTAAACATCCTTGTATCTTAGATTACCCTGCGTCGCACATCACCACATCAATCGGGATAGCGTGCAATTCAGGGCCTGTTAACACTATGCTGATGCCCATCGCCGGTGGCCATTTTTTCGCCGGGCAAGGCGCATTGAGCGTAGTGTACTTTGGTACATAAGCGAAAATGCAACACAGGCCGGCGGAAAAATGGCCCCGTCCCGAAGGGTTGCCCCTCAAATAAGGTCATACGGCGTTGCTCCTCACTAATTTGGAGCGACCAAACGGCGCTCGTCGCGCCTTGTCTGACCTTATTTGAGGGACAACGCTGGGTATCATCATAATGTTAACAGGCCCTAATAAACCGATATCAGACCAGATCCAATATTATTACATCTCTTTTCATGCCGAAATATCTTCTCATGCCGAAATATCTTCCGCTATTTTTTGGTGACGATGATAAGGTGTTACCTCAATCCTTTCCGGCATATCCGCCACACCAATTTCCTCATCGGTCAGATAGCAACCCGGGTCTTCAGCCCAGGCATTGCCGGTCAACTGCCAGGCTCGCGTACGTGAATTTCCGCCACAGATTGCCAGATGTTCACATACGGCACAACGGCCTTCCAATGGACGATTTTTCATCTTCAGCCCGGCCATCAGGGGATCTGACGTATCCTGCCATATCGCTGAAAAAGGTCGTTCTTTCACGCTGCCTATCGTGTAATCCCACCACATGGTATCGGGATGCACATTGCCCAGATTATCAATATTGGCAATATTGACGCCGGAGGCGTTGCCACCCCAGCGAAGCAACTGTCGACGCAATGTATCAACATGTTCAGGCATATGCTGCTGCGCCCAGTACAACAAGTAAACACCATCAGCGTCATTATTCCCGGTAACAAATTCACGCTTGCGTCCTGCCTGCACATCCTGCCAGCAGGTTTCGAACAACAGGTCCATTGCCTTGCGCGTCATTTGATAATGCAGATCACTGGACCGATTACGGTTGCCACGGCCGGCATAATTCAGATGTGATAAATAAAACTTGTCAACAGCCTCATCTCCCATCAGCTGCAATAAATCCGGCAGCTCGGCGGCATTGTCCTGTGTCAGGGTAAAACGCAGACCTACTTTTATACCGGCGTCACGACACAACCGGATACCATGCATCGATTCATCAAAGGCGCCCTGCTTGCGACGAAAATAATCATGTGTCTCGCGCATGCCATCCAGGCTGACACCGACATAGTCATAACCAATATTGACAATATCCTCAATATTATCTTCAGTTATCAGCGTGCCGTTGCTTGACAGTCCGACATAGAAACCCATGTCCTTGGCGTGCCGCGATATTTCGAATATATCCGGCCGCATCAATGGCTCGCCACCGGACAGAATCAGCACCGAGACGCCGAATGACTTGAGGTCATCCATAACATCGAATACCTGTTGTGTATTCAGTTCACCCGGAAAATCGATATCGGTTGATGTTGCATAGCAATGCTTGCAGGTTAAATTACAGCGGCGAATGAGGTTCCAGATAACCACTGGCCCGGAACCCATCATGACCGATTTCGGCTTTGGTGGCACTGTGGTCGCCGCACCCAGCGCGTGTAGATATCGACTTAATCGAAACATGATTACTCCTGTCAGGCAGCTAACCTTAGGCCCGTCTTCTTTAATATAGCAGAACTGAATAGCACATCATGCCGATTGCATTCGCTACCCAGCATATCGGCTATCTGCTCTACCTTGCGGTTGACCTCGTCACGATCATGCCCATGCACCATGGCAAAAAGGTTATACGGCCATTGCGGTAAATGGCGTGGCCGTTCATAACAGTGACTGACAAACTCCAGTTGCCCCATTTTCTCACCCAGGACACCCAGACGATCATCGGGCACATCCCAGACTGACATGCCATTACCCCGCAGCCCCAGTCGATAATGGTTGGGAACAGCGCCAATGCGCCGTATCACCCCTTTCTCAAGCATGGCCTGCATGCGGCTCATTATGGTTGCCGTATCAGATCCCAGCTGTACAGCGATTTCATTGAAAGGTTCCGGTGTTAGCGGCAACCCGCTCTGTGTCACCTCTATTATCCCACGATCAAGCTCATCCAGCGTGACATCAGCAGACTGCTTCGCTGTGGAAAAAGACCGGGTTGAAACTCCACCTTGCTCATCCAGGAATAACCACAGGCCCAGGTAGAACTCCTGTAACTTGGGAAAGTTATAAACATGCAGCCCGCTCTTGCCCTCAATCTCATCAATGGCTTTCTGTATACCTTCAGGGGTTTCGGTGGCGATGACAAACCACATATTCATTTCGTGGTCACGTCGATAATTATGTGCGACTTCAGGCAAGGCATTTACCTGCTCTGCCACCTGGTCAAAATCATTATCAGGCACGGACAGCGCCGCCAATGTCAACGCGCCGCCCATATTTACCGCATCATACAATGGACCAAAGCGGCTCAGCACGCCTTCATCCAGCAGTTGCTGAATCATGGAAATCAGGGCAACCTCATCGCAGCCGAGCTCGGCCGCAACACTGGCATATGGGTACTCTACAAGCGGGAAATCACCCTGAAACTTGTTGATAAAGTTGCGACGAAGCTCATCCATTAGCGGCAATCATGCCTGCACGTGAGTGCGTTCAGATTTTATTTTGTCTTCACGGCGGGCATAGGAAGCGCCACGCTGTTTAAAACAACGACCACTGAACAGGATGTCATGCTCAATATCCTGCAGACCGCACTGCTCAATAATAATATCAACCTGTTCAATAACACCGTTACGGTCCTGGCCATGAACCATACTGAACAGGTTATATCTCCAGTTGGGCAAGCGCCGTGGACGCTGGTAGCACAGGGTAACGAATTCATAGCGGCCGATACAGGGCCCCAGCTCCGCAATACGTTCGTCGGGGATATCCCAGACCACCATACCATTGGCTCGATAGCCCAGCTTACGATGACGTACGACCACACCGAAACGTTTGATATCACCACGCTGTATGAGTCGCTGCAAGCCTTCAATTACCCGTGCCTCCGAACTGCCAATCTGTTCTGCAATGGCTGCATACGGCTGACTGACCAGCGGCAGGCCCTGACTCACAGCATCAATCAGGGATTTTTCAAACACCGGATCATCCACACTCATGTCCATCGCAGCTCGAACCCCAGATCAATAAAAAAATCCTCTTCCATCGGCAGGTCGAGTACGGCATAGCCACAGCGCTGCTCTATTTCCTGCAGAGCGGATCGTAAATGCTCACTATCCGACGCCGTCACGACAAACCACAGATTGAAGTGATGATGACGCTCATAGTTATGATTCACTTCGTCAAAGCCATTAATTATCTCGGCAACCGACTGTAGTTCGCTTTCCGGTACCGCCACTGCGGCCAGCGTGCTAACACCGACTCGATTGGGCTTAAACACCGCCCCGACACGACTAACCACACCTTCCTGTTGCAGCTTGTCCAGATTTTCCAATACTGTCGATTCATCCACGCCCAGTTCTTCAGCCAGATCGGCATAGGGTGTTGGTGACAAAGACAGGCCGTGCTGAAAATCATTCAGCAGGCGCTGTTCAAGTACGGAATACTGTCTCATAGCCCGATACGGTGAGCGCGTGCAGTAAAGAATATGCCGCTGGGCTTTTTAGCGGGCATTGTTGCCTTGCGGGTAAACGACTGTGTGTCATAAACCTCAACACGGTCTTCATCACGTACCGACAACCAGATTTCCTCACCACGCGGCTCAAACTCCATATGTAAAACCCCTTTTCCGGGCTTTAACTGCTTAATAATTTCAAGACTCTGTGAGTCGATAATCTGGACAGTGTCGTTATTCGGGACAGCAAAATTTACCCACACATGGCGGCCGTCCGGACGTGCCATAACAAAAATAGGTTGTCCATGTACCTTGATCCGCCCGGCTTCCTGCCAGGTTTGCATATTGATTACCAGCACCTCGTGGCGGCCGACTGCCGGCACAAAGGCCAGGTCTCCAGCTACCGCCCAGCCTTCCAGGTGTGGCATTTTATAAACCGGTAATTTCTGCTCACCTTTTCCGTAATTGGGCAAGATACGCTTTACGCCTGCCGATAAATTCCACAGATCGAGTAACGCCATACCATCTTCGCCAAACAATCCGGCAATGTAATAGCGACCATCCGGGGTAATTAATGCGTCATATGGGTTCTTGCCAATATCCTTGAATTTCAGGACCTTTGGACTGCTACGATCAGACATGTCAACAACCCAGATTTCACCGGCATCCCAGAGTGAAAAAACAAATTTTTGCCCGGGCGCATCAACCAGACCAATGACCTTCGAACGTTGAGCGGATGAACCGTAAGTCGCCGGCATATCAACCACAAGCTCCAGCGTGTCAGCATCAAATATCTTTACGCCGCCCGGCTTATAGTTGGATACGGCTACCAGACTACCATCCTGTGAAATTGCACCACCAATACTATTACCGGACTGCAAGGTACGCCCGACAATTTCACCTTTCAGAATATCAACCTTTGTCAGCCCGCCATCACGGCCAAAAACATAGGCAAAGCGTGCATCGCGCGAATACACGATCGAGGCATGTGATAAATCACCCAGACCTGCCACACGACCTATGGATGTATTACCACTGGTTTCAACAATTTGTACGGTACTGTCAGCACGTTCGATAATAACACCAAGGTCGCCCGTGCCGCGGGCTTGCACGACACTACAAAACAACAATAGTAATAAACAGGACAGGGTTCGCATTAACTTCATCATAACCCTCCCTGTAACAGTCTATCAGCCATCCAACGAGCCTCCTCAGGCAACAATAATGGTCGCCACGGTGGCATCGCCGTACCTGGCCTTCCATTCAGTATAGTGGCTGTAATAAATTCAGCATTCTTGCCAGCCAGCACCTCGGGTAACAGTGCGGGCCCAAGCCCACCTTTCATCTTGAGCCCATGGCAGGAGCCACAATCCTGTACAAGAAAATTGAGTAATTCCTGCTGGCGGGCCTCGGAAATTTCGCTATCAGCCATCAGGGAAGTGGATATGATCAGACTAAGCGTGAGCCATATCGAACGCTTCATGGTCGACATTCTCCCCGGATTGCCTGCGTACATTGCTCGCAGACTGAAACCAGTCCAGTTCATCACTAAGTGAAACAACCTCACCGACAATAATCATAACCGGTGCCTGCAAACCGGCATGGTTCACGTCTTCAGGTAAGGTGGACAGCGTGGAGATGACTTTTTGCTGTTTTGCTGTGGTAGCATTTTGTATCGCAGCGGCTGGTGTCGAGGCATCCAGTCCTGCGTTCATCAGTCGGTCACTGATGTGCTGTAAATTACCCAGCCCCATGTAGATGACCAACGTACAATCGGGATCTGCCACTTTGTCCCAATCAATGTCCAGTTCTTCATCATTACGAAAATGTCCGGTAAGGAAACGCACGCCATGGTTCAGACCACGATGAGTCAATGGTATCCCGCTATAGGCACTACAGCCTGTTGCGGCAGTAACCCCGGGAACGACTTCAAAGTCGATACCGTGTTGTTTCAGGACCAGCGCCTCTTCTCCACCACGACCAAACATGAAGGGGTCTCCACCTTTGAGGCGCACAACATGACGGCCTGATAACGCCAGGTTGACGATAATTTCATTAATTTGATCTTGCGGGACACAGTGCTTACCAACAACCTTACCCACAGAAATTCGGGAAACGCCAGGGGGTATAAGGTCCAGAATATCTGAACTAACCAGCCTGTCGTAAGTGACGACATCGGCTTCCTGCAACAGGCGTACCGCCTTTACAGTCATCAGTTCAGCGTCACCGGGGCCTGCACCCACCAGTGAAACAAAGCCTTTTTTCATGATCAAAAATCCCCTTCTTGATTTCGCCTTGCCGTCAATCTTTCGCTTGCAAAAGACCTATTTAAGTGCGGCAATTATGGACTGCCGCCCCCGATATCTACTTGATATACATCAACTATGTCATGGTTGGCGCCCCCCCAACTGAGACGTTGCCCCGGGCAGTCATTTATCCTGAATCTATACAGGAAATATTATGGTTCGTTGATTTATATCAAGTATAATTGCAAGGCAACGACTATCGGGTAGCGTAGAATGCGCTGGATGTCTGATTATCCTGCGGGTCAGGAAAGCGTGAGTTTAACGATCAGGAGCATAGCTACAGGTTCGTATCAGACTCCAGGCCCTGCTGTTAAAGCTTAACCGTAAACCTAAATTAGTGACTAGAGATATTTATGAATCAAAATGTACGCATGTTTGGAGTTGCCCTTCTCATTCTCACGCTGATTACAGCCGCTATTCTCATGATGGTGGCTGTCCCAACCAACCCGCTATCATGGCTTCTGGTAGCCGCGGTGGCCGCCACGCCCTACATCTACAAAAAACTGACTCCCAGCCAATACTGTGAATGGAAGGACGAATACAGTGTTGGCATTGATTCTATCGACCAGCAGCACAGAAAACTTCTGAATTTGATCAATCAGCTACAAACGGCCGTGAATTATTCAACGGGCGAGTCATTCGAGCAGGAAGCGCTCGATGAACTGGTTGACTATACCAAGACACATTTTTCCTACGAGGAAGGCCTGTTGGAGAAGTATGAATATCCCGGGTACGAGCCTCACAAGGCCCAGCATATCGAGATGATCAACAAGGTC